>NZ_JANJZL010000007.1:0-135846 GCF_024623155.1 Anaerosalibacter massiliensis | reverse complement strand
TGCTATACCTAAAATTAGACTAAGAAAAATATATTTAAATTTATGGAAACTTAGGTACTTCAGTTGTCAACTTGAACATAAAAAAAGAGGCGTTTCATAACTGATAAATCAGTTATGAAACAGCCCCTTTATTATACTATCTTATGGTTTCTAATATTTCATTCTCCACTTTTTCTACATGTGGTACATAGCTTTTTATTAATTTACAACTCCCAACAATTCTATAATTTCCTAATTTAGCAGGAATAAGTATACTATCTCCTAATTTTATACTTTCTTCACCATTATGATACTTTATCATTCCCTCACCTTCTACACATGTAAAAATAAAAAATCTTTCTTCATCACTAATTTCTTCAAAGCTGTTTATTACATCATAAACTTCTAATGAAAAATGTTCATCTAAACAATAATAAGTCTTACTATAGTTATCCCTTTCTATTTTTAAGCCATTACTTCTCTTACCTTCAAAATTAAAATTCATAACATCTAAAGCTTTATTTATATGTATTTCTCTACCCCTATTATAATCATAAACTCTATAGGTAGTATCACTATTTTGTTGAATTTCTGCAATAATTAATCCTGGTCCCATTGTGTGTATTAGACCACTTTTCAAGTAAAATACATCACCTTTTTTTACTTGAATTTTTTTCATATACTTTTCTACCTCTCCAGTTTCTATAGCTTTCTTAAATTCTTCTTTAGTACAATTCTTAGTCCCTAATACTATATAGGAATCTTCTTTAGCATCTAAAACATACCAAGCTTCTGTTTTACCCATTTCTCCCTCGTGAAGAGTAGCATATTCATCATTAGGATGAACTTGAATAGAAAGCTTATCACTAGTGCTTAATAACTTTATCAATAGAGGAAATGTTTCTCTAGAGATTTTAGTTCCTAATAAATCACTACCAAGCTTTTCTATAAGCTCATCTAGTTTCATTCCATTATATTTACCATTCTTCACTATGCTAATACCCTTTGGGTGACAGGCAACATCCCAACTCTCACCAATTTTACCATTGGGTACACCATCTCTAATTTTTTTAAAATCTTGACTCCCCCAAACTTTTTCATAATATAAATTGTTAAATTTTATTGGATACATAATTTAGCCCCCTAGACATATAATGGTACTTTGTATTTTTTATTTTTCATTTTATAATGATATTAATTACTGTCATATTATATAAAACAAAAACCTTTTTTACAACATACCTAAACTTCCATACAACGTGAACTATTATAACATAGAAATAAAAAAGGAATTCTCTTAAACTAGAGAGTTCCTTTTATTTTATATTATTTCAATTATCTGTTCTCAAAAATGTGCCAAACGAAGGTCCCGGTGGCACATTATTTCACTAAAATTGTATCAGCTATTTCTTTATCAACAGCTATCTGAGTATACCCTACTTGAAAAACATAGGAAGGAAAAGTTTGAATAACTTTGACAGATGAACCAGGGAATACCCCCATAGCCATCATTTTCCTTATAATATCATCCCTATTTGTTTTTATCTCAACTATAGACCCTTCAAAGCCCTTTTCTATATTAGCTAATGTTTTCATTTGCTTTCTCTCCTTTTTCTTCTTAAAAACTTAGACAATCTTGACTTTCTTACTATTTCATATCCACAATTTGGACATTTATACTTCCCACAGTTCTTACTGAACGGACAACTAGAACAGGATTTTTTACTTTCTTCTTCTGTGAATTCAAATCCACAAAAATTGCATTTAATCATACTAAAGCCCCTGTAGTAATAAGTATCCAATTTAATGCATAGCCTGCAAAGAAAGAAAAAACAAATACAAAAGCTGCTATATAGATAGCCGTTTTAAGGCCTCTTTCCTTAATCATCATTACAAATTGAGCAACACAAGGTACAAATAATGTTAAGGTAGCTGAAGCTACTACTAATTGTCTTGCAGATAATATACCGCCTTTTACTAAATCAAATAATCCCGCTGCACCATAATCTCTTCTAAAAAATCCAAATAAGAATATTTCACTAACTTCTTCAGGAAGTCCAATTGCTGTGACAAAAGGTCTAAATATATTAACTAATACTGAAAAAATACCTATTATATTGCCGAACCAAATAAATACACTTATAAGTATAAATAATGGCAGTACTTCAGCAAAATACCATTCCATTCTAGTATAGGTTTTCACCAATACATTAGATAATTTAGGAAGTCTTAATGGAGGCATTTCCATATAAAATAGTGGTTCTTCTCCAGGTAGAACCTTAGCAGCTAAATATCCAATAAATAAAAATACTACAACTATAAATATAAGCCACACAAGTAAAGCTTTAGGTTCTCCAGAAAGTAATGAAAGAATCACACCAAGTTGTGCCGAACAAGGAATAGCCAAGGCTAATAACAAGGTGGATATAATCCTCTCCCTTTCAGTTTCTAAGGTTCTACTAACCATAGTAGCCATAGTATCGCAACCAAATCCTAGTACCATAGGTATTACAGCTCTTCCATTAAGTCCTATCTTTTTAAATAGTCTATCTACTAACATTGCAAGTCTTGGAAGATATCCACTGTCTTCAATAATGGAAAAAACAAAAAAGAAAGTTCCAACTATAGGTAAAACTATAGCTATAGCATATCTTATTCCTAAAGTTATAATTCCATAATCTCCACCAATTAATGTTCTAAGCCATTCCCAAGATACATAATTGTTTAATATATTATTAATCCAAGGATTTATATAAGCTTCAAATATATTACCTTCTAAAAAATCTACTATGACTCCAGCACCAAATTGCCCTACAAATTTATAAAGTCCAAAATAAAGAACTAAAAGAGCTATAGGAACTCCTGTAATTGGGTTTAACATGATTTTGTCTAAAGTTTCGGAAAAACTTTTCTTATTTGTTTCTGTTTTTACCATTACATTGTCTGTTAAAGTTTTAGCATATTTTTGTCTATAAGATGATATAACAAAAGTTAGAGGTCTTTCATATTTATTTTTAGTTTCTTCTACTATACTTATTATTTTTAAATAGTTTTCTTTTTCCCTTTCTTTTATCTCCTCTAATGAGTCTTCATCCTCTTGGAGTAAAAGTAAAGACAATGCTCTTTTAGATATTATATAATCTTTTTCTAAACTAGCTTCAATACCTTTTATTGCATTTTCTATTGTATCATCATATATAGTATCAGACCCTATTGACATATTTATCTATCCTTTCTTTTAATGTATCTATTCCTTCATTTAGAGCTGCAGTAGTTGAAATCACTGGTATGCCTAATTTTTCTTCTAATTTTCTTACATCAATTTTAAGACCTAACCGTCTTGCTTCATCCATAATATTTAATACTAATAATACTGGAAGTTCACTTTCTATTAATTGAAAAGTTAGAGGAAGCATCCTTTCTAAATTTTTTGCATCTATTACATGAATTACTGCATCAGGCTTTTCTTTAAATAAAAGTCTTTTAGTTACTTTTTCTTCTTCTGTAATACACATAAAAGAATACATTCCTGGTGTGTCTATTATTTCATACTCTTTATTTCCTATAATACCTTTACCTCTAGAAACTTCTACAGTAGTTCCTGGATAATTTGATACTGTTACATAGGATTTAGTCAATCTATTAAATAAAACACTTTTTCCTACATTTGGAGTCCCCACAAGTACAATCTTTTCTGCTTCTTTTCTTTCTAACACTTTCTCATCAATAATACTCTCATTATTATTCAAAGTCTCAACATCATTAAAAGATTTCATAAAAACTGCCTCCCCGACATTGAAAATCATTTTCAATAAATGACAAAAACTTACTCTCCGTTTATTTTTTATACAGAGAGTATTGATAGCTGTTTTCACTTACATATATATTTTATATGATAATAGATATCAATTCAATATTTTTTTAACAATTTTTTATCTTTGTCCATAACTATTTAGATAAAAATCTCTCATATATTTTACATCTTCATCATTTAATTCTACTACTTTACCTAAAATTTTAGCATATATAGTAGCTTCTGCTGATTTCTCTAATATTAAAGCAATTTTTAAAGCTTCATTTAAGTTTCTTCCTACTGCTAATGCACCATGATTTGCTAATATAGCTGCATTTCTTCCTTCTAAAGCCTTTATTGTATTTTTAGCAAGTTCTAAACTTCCTGGAAGTGCGTATTCTCCAACTCTTACATTTCCTCCTACTATCTGTACCAAATCTTCTACTGT
Source organism: Anaerosalibacter massiliensis (assembly GCF_024623155.1). NCBI lineage: Bacteria > Bacillati > Bacillota > Tissierellia > Tissierellales > Sporanaerobacteraceae > Anaerosalibacter > Anaerosalibacter massiliensis. Next base: position 131,626 of record NZ_JANJZL010000007.1, on the reverse strand, counting down.
AGCTGGTATTACTTTCCTAGCTATTGCAAATGCTGTACAATAAGTACTATGAGTATGTACAATAGCATGAGTATCTTTTCTACATTTATAAACTTCCATATGAAGATTGTATTCAGTTGAAGGTTTAGTTTTGCCATCTATTATATTCCCTTCTAAATCAAGTATAGGAATATCTTTAGGCTCTAATATACTATAATCTATGCCACTAGGAGTTATGGCCATTAGATTTTCATTTATTCTTCTACTTATATTTCCCCAAGTACCAACTACTAATTTAGTATCAGACATTTTAATGCCTATATCTATAATTTCTCTTCTTTCTTTTTCATATTTTAGATTCATGTTCTCACTCCTATAGCTTTATCAATGAATTAGTACAATTACAATTTTCTTGATTTAATTCCGTTTGCAAAGCATCTATAAATAGTTTTGTGACTAGCTCTTTTTTTCCTTCCATAGCACCAGCTATATCATGAACTGTTATTCCAGTTGGTTCTATACCTGTACACCAATTGCTTATAATTCCTATAGCTGAATAACAAACTTTTAATTCTTTTGCAAGAATTACTTCCGGTACATTAGTCATACCTACTACATCTCCACCTAAGGCCTTGTACATTCTTATCTCTGCAGCAGTTTCAAATCTTGGTCCTTCAGTACATACATAAACTCCCTCACCCTTTATTTCAATGTTTTTCTCTTTTGCTACTTTATAAAAATTCTCTCTTAAATTAGTGCAATAGGGATCGGACATATCACTATGTATTACCCCTTCATTTCCACCTTCATAAAAAGTTATAGGTCTTGATTTAGTAAAATCTAAAAAATCATTTATAACTACTATATCTCCTGGAGCATAGTTTTCATTCATAGATCCTACTGCCACAGTAGCATATATATATTTTATACCAAGTTTTTCTAAAGCTTTCATATTTGCTCTATAATTAATTAAATGTGGAGGAACAGAATGGCCCTTTCCATGACGGGGAAGAAAAACTATTTCTTCCCCTTTTATCTTCACTATATATACTTCTACTTGTCCATACTCAGTATCAATATTTTTTATATAGGATTCTTCCCCTATATCATAAACTCCTGTACCACCAATTATAGCTTTTTCCATTATTTCACCTTCCTAACAGATTATATTCTAATACAAAAATAATTGTTCTTTTTATCTTACGATCTCAATTTCAATATATTTTCTTTAAAAGGTGGATTTATAATTCCCTTTTCTGTAATAATAGCTGTAATATTCTCATTAGGGGTTACATCAAATGCTGGATTATATGCCTCTATTTCTTCTGGTGCTATTCTCACTCCCTGAATATGAGTAACTTCTTCATCATCCCTTTCCTCTATAACAATTTCTTTTCCAGTTTCAATATTAAAATCTATAGTAGAAATAGGTGCTGCAATATAAAAAGGAATATTATAAGTTTTTGCAACCACAGATAACATGAAAGTACCTATTTTATTTGCAGTGTCTCCATTTGTTGCTATTCTATCTGCTCCCACAACTATTAAATCAATTTTTCCATCTCTAATAAGAGTAGCAGCTACACTATCAGAAATAAGCTTGCAAGGTATATTCTCTTTTACAAGTTCCCAGCTAGTAAGTTTTGCCCCTTGAAGCCTTGGCCTTGTCTCATCAACATAGACAAAAATATCTTTTCCTGAGTAAAAAGCAGATCTTATAACCCCTAGAGCTGTCCCATATTCCACAGTAGCTAATGCTCCTGCATTACAATGAGTAAGTATTGTAGCTTTTTCTGGAACAAGAGTATTGCCGTACTCTCCCATTGCCTTATTTATTTTTACATCTTCCTTGGCAATATTGTTTCCCTCTTCTTTTAATTTTTCGTATATTTCTACAGGAGATAATTCTTTATTTTCTTCAATAATATTTTCCATTCTTTTAATTCCCCACATAAGATTCACAGCTGTAGGTCTAGATTTATTTAAAGTATTTGATACTTCCTTCATCTTTTCTAGAAAATCCTTTTTATCCAAATGTTTATATTCTTTTGCCCCTAAAACAACTCCATAAGCTCCACTAGCACCAATGGCAGGAGCACCCCTTACTACCATATCTTTTATGGCAAAATCTACATCAGTATAATTTTCACATACAAATATTTCAAAAGAATTTGGTAATTTTCTTTGATCAATTAAATAGAGCTTTTCATCTTTAAATTCAAGAGTTTTTATTTCCAAAAATATCAACCCCTATCTGTTTATTAAATCTTTAGCACACCTTTCTGCATTGTACATGACCTTTTCTACATCAATAGTTCTTATTTCATATCCTTCCATGATTATTTTTCCATTTACTATTACTGTATCAACATCAGAAGCCTGACAAGAATAAGCAATAGCTGAAACTACATTGTGTTTAGGGTATAAATGAGGCTTTTCCATATCTATAAGGATTAAATCTGCCTTTTTACCTACTTCTATAGAGCCTATTTCTTTGTCCCAGTTCAAAGCTTTAGCTCCATTTATAGTCCCCATTTCTATAGCCTTAATAGCTGGAACAGATGTGGCTTCTTTTAAAACTCCTTTATTTATAAGAGCAGCAAGATTTATTTCTTCAAACATATTTAGATTGTTATTACTTGAAGAGCCATCAGTACCTAATGCTACACATATTCCCTTGTCTAGCATTTTTTGCACAGGAGCAAATCCACTAGCCAATTTTAAATTGCTACCTGGGTTATTTACAACTGCTACATTGTTTTCCCCTAGAATCTCAATATCTTCATCAGATACATGGACACAATGAGCTGCTAATGTTGGATACTTAAATAATCCTAGATCATAAACATGTTTAATTGGTGATTTATTAAATTTATAAAAACTTTCTTCTACTTCTTTTCTAGTTTCTGAAAGATGGACATGTATTCCTGCTCCCAATTCATTAGCTAAGTTCATTATTCTTTTAAGATAATCTGGACCACATGTATATGGTGCATGAGGTGCAACCATTACCTTTATTCTGCCATCCGCTTTTCCATGCCAATTATTATAAAGCTTTTTTGTATCTTCTAATTTTTCATTATTAATTTTCTCACTATCTTCTTCTATAAGCCCCCTAGACAATACTCCTCTAATACCAGATTCTTCTACTGCTTTTCCTACTTCATCCATGAAAAAATACATATCAGAAAAGCATGTAACTCCAGATTGTATCATTTCTACAATACTAAGCATAGAGCCCCAATAAATATCTTCTGCTTTAAGATTTGCTTCTACTGGCCATATTTTTTGTGTAAGCCATTCATGTAATGGCACATCATCTGCATAGTTCCTCAAAAGAGACATAGCTATATGAGTATGAGCATTTATAAGTCCTGGAAGAGCTACCTTACCATTTCCATCTATTACTCTATCTACCTTTATATCTCCTCTTAAATATCCAATATGTTCAATTTGATTATCTACAATATAAATATTAGTATTTTCAACAGGTTCTTTTTCTTTTCCCATTGGCAAAAGAGTTACATTCTTAATTAAAATTCCCATATAAATCACTCCATTCTTTTCTACTCAATCTAATTATATTAATTATTTTTTAAGTTAAAAATAGTACACCTCTTAATATCTCAAAATAATCTTCAGAATTTAAAATTATAGTTTTAGGCCCAATTTGCTTAACATTTGGATAAAAAGAATGTCTATAAGCCATTGCATGAGTAGAATATTTTATTTCTATTTCAAATGAACTAGGTAACTTTATCTTACATTTATCTAAATCTTTTCTTAATGCTTTTTCTACTCCTTCTTTAATTCTAGATATGGCTACATCCGGATGAATGCTTACTGTAGAATTGCCAATTCCTTCATTAACTGCTACTGTGACTATATTTTCATTTAATTTATGTGCTTCACTACAAAGTCCTTTATCTCCACTTAAAAAGGCAACAGGCACTCCCAAATAAGCTGCTATATAGGAATGTAACAAGAACTCACTACAATTCTCTCCATTTAATTTAATATAGTCTATTGTGCTACTATTCATAGTATGAGCTAGAGGATTAAAATTAGTGCCTCCTCCAGAATGGTATCCTATATACATTAGAGCATCAAAAGATTCGTCTAGCCCTTGAACCATTGAAAAAGGATGTCCACTCCATCCTCTAATTAATCTAATATTTTCAGTTAATTTAGATGGATCTAAATTTCTTCCAGTTTCATGGGCATCTTTTATCCAAATTTCATCTGCTCCTGCATTAGTAGCACCTTTACACGCTGCTTCTACTTCTCTAGTCATTTGCTCAGCAAAATACCTATAATCTTCTTTAGTTTTCTCTGTTTCATCCCAATGTGCAATTCCAGTAACTCCCTCAATATCTGTACTTATATATATTTTCAATCGAATCCCCCCATTTCTATATTATATGTTAATTCTACCCTTTATTTAGTTCTAATTCAAGAAAACCCCTAAGTTAAATTTAACTTAAGGGTTTAAAGTATATATTAAACTAGCTCACCAGCAGCTGACTTTTCTTTTTCTTCTTTTGTCATACGTGCTATGGCAAGTCCTGTACCACTCAATAATATAACTAAAATAGGAGTAAGATAATTAAAAAATGCCCATTTTCCATATTGTAAAGTCTTAACTCCTAATATAGTAGTCATGAAAACTCCGCAAGTATTCCAAGGAATAAGAGCTGAAGTCAGCGTTCCTCCAGATTCTAATGCATTAGATAAAGTCTTTGGATGCAAACCTTGTTCCCTATATGCATTTGCATACATTCTACCAGGAACTACAACTGAAATATATTGTTCCGGCATAGTTACATTGCTAACAAAACAAGTAAGTATAGTCATGGTTATAAGACCAGTAGCAGTTTTTATTCTTCTAAGTAATGTATTAACTATAACTTCTAATTGTCCTGTTTTCTCCATAATACCGCCAAACATCATAGCTAAAATCGTCAAAGATATAGAGTCCATCATACCGGATAACCCTCCAGCAGTAAGAAGACTATCTATAGTCTTTACCCCAGTTTCACTTATATAACCTGCAAAGCCAGCATCTAATAATTGTCCTAAATTTGAACCTTGAAATATAACTGCTTCAATAGCTCCTAAAATTATACCTATTGTTATGCCAGGAATAGCAGGCATTTTAAAAGCTATACTGACTATTACAGCTATTGGTGGTATTAATAAAAATGGTGAGATATTAAAACTAGCGGAAAGTCCTTGTTGTATCGCATCTATAGCTGAAGTGTCTGCATTGACACCTTTAAAACGAATACCTATGATTAGATATAATACCAATGCTATTGCGTAAGAAATTAAAGTGGTAGGAAGCATAAATTTAACATGGGTAAATACATCAGTTCCTGCCATTGCCGGCGCAAGATTCGTAGTATCTGAAAGTGGCGAAAGTTTATCTCCAAAGTAGGCTCCAGATAATATAGCTCCTGCTGCTATAGGAGCTGGTATACTTAGTCCTTTTGCAATACCCATAAGTGCAATACCTATGGTTCCTGCTGTTCCCCAACTAGTTCCTGTTGCCAGAGAAGTGATGGAACATATTATAGTAGTAGCTACTAAAAATATGGTAGGATTTAAAATATTAAGCCCATAATAAATCATAGTAGGAACTACTCCCGCTAAAAGCCAAGTGCCAATTAATATACCAATAATCGCCAAAATAATTATTGCCTGTAATGCTTGGTATATACCATCAAGCATTCCTTTTTCAATATCTTCCCAGCTATAACCTATTTTAAGTGAAATAATAGCTGCAAAGATGGTTCCTATAAACATGGGAATATGGGGTTCAGCTTCAAATTTAGCTATACCTATTCCCATTACTAATACTAAAAATATAAGAGATAAAATAGCTTCATACAAATAAGGCTGTCTCACTTCCTTCGTTGTCACTTTATTACCATCATCCATAATAACCAACTCCTTTTTATATTTATTTTTATAGAAAACGTTTTCATGGAAATACTATTATGTAACTTTACGTAAAGTATTCTGCCGCATTGTGAATAATCCTTCTTTTTTGATGAGTTTAAATATTCTGTGTTTTTTTACTTAACTACTATGATACTTCATTATAATAATATTTTCAACATTTTTCTCAAAATATTTTTATCTTTTTATTAAAGTTTGTATGTGATTTATTATATCACGAATATTCTTTACTCTAAAGCTTTAGTTGATGTTTTAACTTTTTAATGCTAGAATACCTTTATATATAGTATATGAGAGGTGATTTTATGAATAAAATAGTAGAAGCTTTCATTGAAATACCTAAGGGTAGTAGTAATAAATATGAATATGATTTAGAAAGAAAAGTATTTGTTTTAGATAGAGCTTTATTTTCTCCTATGTACTACCCTGCTGATTATGGATTTGTGCCATATACTTTAGCAGAGGATGGAGATCCATTAGATATTATGGTTATAATGTCTAATCCTACTTTCCCAGGATGCTTAATTGAATCACGAGTGATAGGTATGTTTCTAATGGAGGATGAAAAAGGAAAAGATGAGAAGATAATTTCTGTACCTGTTAGTGATCCAAGATATGAAGATATACAAACTATAGAAAATATGGGAGCCCATTTAAAAAAGGAATTTGAACATTTTTTCTCTGAATACAAACAATTAGAAGGAAAGGAAGTCCATGTAAAAGGCTGGGCAGGAGTAGAAGAAGCTTTAAAAGCTATTGAAACTTCTAAAGAAAATTTCAAAAATAAAAACCTCTAGTCTCTACTAGAGGTTAATTTTTCTATTATAGCTTTAAATTCTTCTATGTCTTTATCCATGCCCGAAGTACCTTCCTTAGGTTTCATAAGAAAATTTCCTTTGTTATCTATAAAAAAAGCTGTCGGGGTAGATTGAGCAAATTCTATAAGTTTATAAATATAATCTTCGTCTGGAACTATATTATTAAATTCTATTTCTATAGTATCGACGACTTTTTTAGCTGCAGCTTCATTTACTTCCCCATCTATTACAATTCCTAAGACATTTACTCCACTATCTTTATATTCTTTATGTATTTTGTTTAAAGCTTCTAATTCTGTAATACATGGTGAACATGTACTTTGCCACATGGGAACAATAGTCAATTCATAGTCATTGAATACCTTATCTGTTATTTCCTCACCTTTTAAATTATTTAATTTAAACTCTGGAATTTTTTTGCCAACTATTGAGTTTTGCTCATCTTTTCCTATTTCTATTTCATTTATTTTTTTAGGTTTTTCTTTGTTTCCTCTATAAAGGGAAAATATACTTAAGACTATTACCAATACTGTTGCTATTATGCCTACTATTTTCTTATTCTTTTCCTCCAAAATAATCCCCCTTTATTTTTATTTAAATATTTCATTTTTTATATATTTAGCCATTTCTTTTCCTAAGACTCTATGACTTTCTGGATCTAGATGCAATCCATCTATTTTACTAGTTTCAATTATTTTTGATGAATCTAGCAAATGGCACTGTTCATTAAGCACTCTATTAAATTCTTGGGAAAACTGTTTGCTTTTATCTGCTGTCTTTTCAGCAATAGGGAGTAAATAAGGAGAATCTTTCACTTCTGATGGAATAAATATTGGTGGAGGTATTATGACTAATATTTCTGGCGAAGCCATTTTGGGCCCCGTTTCACTTTTCTTAATAATATTTATTAACATCTCCACACTTTCAGCTATTTCATAAGAGGTTACAGAAAATCTATATTTTAAATCATTGCTTCCTAGAAATAACACTACTAAGTCTATAGGTTTATGAGTATGTAAACAAGGTAATAAATATGTTTTTCCATTTCTATAATCTCCCTTTACTGGATCATCCCATACAGTAGTTCTTCCATTTAAACCTTCTGGTATTATATCAAAATTATTCCCTAGTTCCTTTTGCAATACACTAGTCCATCTTATTTCTTTAGGATATCTACCTGAGCCATCAGGATTATATCCCCAAGTATTTGAATCTCCATAACAAAGTACTGTTCTCATTTTTTATCCCCTTTCTCATAAAGTAAAACTCTTTTAAATAATTATATCATTAAAAGTCAATTTTTTTGTTTATACCCTTTAATGATTAATATATTTAAAATTGGAACATAATAATTGAAAGAGATTTTAATATATATTATGAGAGGAGATAAAATGGAAAACTTAAAATCTGTTAATGAAATGATAAATCAAACTAAAAAAATAGAAGAGAATAATTTTAACAATTTGGAACATCTAACAAGTATGGAAATACTCCTAACTTCTAATGACTATGCTAGAAGTAAAGATCCAAATATTTCAAGAACTTTTTATAGATTGCAAGAAAAAGCTGAAGATATAAATACTCTAACAAAAGAACTTTTATCTAGCTTAGAAGATAAAACTAATAATCATGAAAGTATTCACTAGATAATATACAGTTTATTGTTATATTTTTTCACATAGTATTAGTCTGCGAATTTTTTTTAGCGTAGTGCGAATTCAATGATTTTAAGTTATTAAGTCTTTCTTCCGAAAAAGTTTTAGAATTTTTTTTAATCAGCAGACCTAATGCTTAAAACTCTAAGTCTACATCCTTACCTTTAACTATATTAATTCTAATAGCACAATGTTAAAGCAAATAGAAATAAAAAATTAGCTAATTTTTTATTTCTATTTGCGAAAACTATCACTACTATAATTAATGTAGTTTTGAATTTTCAATATTTTTTTATATTTTAAAAGGATTTTCTTATTATTTGAAGAATAAAGTAGTGGTAGGTGATAAAAATGAAAAATGCATATACTTATTCCTTCAAAAGTTTTGAAGAAAAGAAAAATGAAATATCTTCTAATAGAGATTTACTCATTTCTTATAAAATACATAAAAATATTCAAGCAAGAGATGAGCTTATTTTAAATAATATGGGGCTTATATACATAGTTGCTAAAAAAAGAATGAATATAGCTTCATCATTTACTTTTGAAGATTTAGTTCAAGAAGGAACTATAGGAATGATGAAAGGAATAGAAAAATTTGATATAAATAAAAATACTAGTTTTTCCACCTACATATACTATTGGATAGTCCAACAAATAGATAGAGCCATTATAAACAATGGACATTTAGTTCGACTTCCTGCCTACATATGGGAAAAAATTAATAAAATTAATAGTCTAGAAAATTCCTACAAATTTTTAGGAAAAGATTTAGATATGAATATATTATGCAATGAAATAAAAATAACTGAAGATGAGTACAATGAAATCAATTATTATAGAAAAAAACACTATAGTTTCTCTTCCTTGAATACTTTCATAACAGTAGACAATGACAATTCTTATATAGAGCTTCAAGACATTATTCCATCTAATAATACTTCTGTAGTAGAAAGCGTAATTTCCAAAGATTTAAAAGAAAACTTAAATAAAATACTATCTACTCTATCTTCTAGAGAAAAAGATGTTCTAGAACTTAGATTTGGTTTAAAGGGTCAAAAACCTAGTACTTTGCAGGAAATAGGAAATAAATACAATTTAACCAGAGAAAGAATTAGACAAATTGAATCAAAAGCTTTAAAAAAAATAGAAAAAAACAACTATAAGACTTCTATTAAAGAATATTTAAACTATTCATAGCTATTATTTAATAATTTAGTTCAGAAGATTTAAATCTTCTGAACTAAATATAATTATTATGGAAGTTTGCCTTCATATTCATAATTCAAGGCAAAATTGACCCTCTCTTCACAAGATGGATGGCTATAATACCAGAACTTATATATGCCTCCAGGTCTAGGTAACGATAGACTTCCTTCATGAAGTTTTACAAGAGAAGAAGCTGTAGCTTCTTTATTTCTTGACAATTCCAATTCAAATTTATCCGCTTCCCATTCCAAATGTCTAGAATATCCACTTAAAATTGGAGATGAAAAAAAGGTATAGAAATTTAAAACAAATATCAGTAATGGCAAAGATGCAATACTATGCAGTTTTCTAAATCCAAAAGATTCAGAAGAACCTTTAAGTATCCAAAGACTAGTTTTGTTTAGTAAAAATAATAATAGTATTGTAAACATTCCTCCTAATACTATCCCCTTCCAAATATGTCCTTTAACATAATGTCCTATTTCATGAGCAGTTATAGCTACTACTTCTTCTCTATCTAAATTATCTATAGTAGTATCCCATAATACTATTCTTTTAGATTTTCCTACCCCAGTCATATAAGCATTCATTTCCTTTGTATCTGTACTTTTATCTACTTGATAAATATCTGCCTTTTCTATATCTGCTTTTTTAAGCAATTCTTTTATATCCCTTTCAAGTTTTTTATCTTCAATAGAACTATACTTATTAAAAATTGGATCAATATACATTGGAGTAATAAAACTTACAAATAAATAAATTGGTATAGATATAATACCTAGATACAGCCACCATCTATTAGGGCTTTTGTATATAAGATAGAAAGGAAACCATCCAAATAACAATACTAAAATAGCATTTAACCCAAACCCTTTAAAAACTACTTCCATCCATCTTATAAAAGATTGATTAGAAAGTCCAAATTTATGTTTTACAATAAAACTTCCATAATAAGATATAGGTAAAGTTATTAAAAAATCTATTATTAAATACACAAATAAATATATACATGTTTGAAATAAAAAACTATTACTTTTGGATTGAGCAAATAATTTTATTTTATTTGATAATCCTGTTGTTAAAAATAAAAATGGGATTAGAAAAGAAATTATTAAATTCATAGCCCATATTCTTAAGCCAATTTTTCTATATACAAAAGCTTCTGACCTTGTTTCTGGATACTCTTCTTTTATATTCTCCATATTTTTATTTTCATTTATAAAAACCAACCCAATAAAAATAAGTAAAATTAGAAAAAACACTATAAAAAACCCTTTGATTTTACTATCCAATTTACCACTCCTTTTACAGTTAATATTATATAATATTGACCTTAACTAGTGTTTTATGCTTTTATATTATTAAAAATTTCTCCTATCTCCTATAAGACAGGAGAAATTGATTTAAGGTGAAAAAATTTATTTGAATTTAATAGCTGTCCCTGTTGCTAATACTACTAAAGCAGAACCCTGTTGCATATTTGTAATAGAATATTGGATATTTAATACTCCATCTGCTCCTAAATCTGATGCTCTTTCTTCCAATCTTTTTAAGGCCCTATTCTTTGCATCTGCTATCATTTCTGTATAACCTTTTAACTCTCCACCTGCAATATTTTTGAAACCTGCTGCAAGGTCTTTTCCAAAATGTTTAGAAAAAACTACTTCACCATCTACTAAGCCTAATATATCTATTTCTTTTCCTGGAATACTACTTAAATTCGTAAGTAACATAATATTTCCCTCCATATTTTTTATACTTTATACCCATGGAATATAATTTCAAATCAAGTATTTATTTAGTTTATAAATCTACCTTATTCTCAAGAATATAACCTGTACTTAGGAAAGCAAATATAGTAATAATTATCATATAAATAGTAGATGCAATATTTATAAAGGACTTTCCTCCACCAGACATTATCATACTTGAACCATTAAAACTCATATATTCAAAACTGCTAAATTCAAGATACCTTTCTACTATACTCTGGTTAACTAATTTAAATGTTGTTAAATCTAAATAATATGGAAAAACTTGAACTATCTTAACACCAATATAGCCTACTATAATATTTAGTACTAAAAATATAATAAACCACATTCCGCCAATTTTCCTACTTCTAAATGTAACTCTACTAAGAGTCATTGAAAAATAAACAAGAGTTAAAGTCATTATCCAAATTATAAAATTAGATATGAATATTATTAAAATTTCTCTTAAAAACCCTATACTATTCAAACTACTAAATTCCATAACTACCTCACCTAGCACTACACCAGGCTTTGTCATTTTCATAATCATAAAAAAAATATATAATGTTCCTATAATTCCTAACAAGATAAACCACATTAAAGCCACAATCATTTTTGCACCTACTATTTGCTTCCCTGTTAAAGGTAATGTAAATGTTAAATATCCTCTATCTTCATAAAGCTCTTTTTTAAATGAATTTACTATATATAAAAATGTTACTAAAAAAGCTCCAAACATTAACATAAAAGAACCAAGCATAAATGAAGTTTTCCCTTTATCCATGTAATTATATAATACTGTAGATATTATTAAAACTACAGCTATTATTCCTAAAATAACCTTATAAGTTCCTTTTATCTCATATTTAATATACTTAACCATACCATCACTCCTAATTAGAAAATACTTCCTTATATATTTCATCAATAGATTTATTCTTTTCTTCTCTTAAACTTTCAGCATTTCCCTCTAATATTATCTTTCCATCCTTTAAGAAAGCTACATCATCAAAAAGACTCTCCATGTCTCTTACTAGATGAGTTGTTACAATCATAGAACTATTTGAATCATAGTTTTTTATAATTGCATCTAAAATTTGATCTCTTGCTACTGGATCTACTCCCGCTATTGGTTCATCTAATATATAAAGTTTGGCTTTCCTTGATAATACTAATATTAAATTTAACTTTTCCATCATACCTTTAGATAGAGAAGTAATCTTCATGTTCTTTTCAAGTTGCATAAAATGTAATAACTCTTCTGCCCTTTTCTCATCAAAATCATAATAAAAATCACTGTAGAAATTAAGTGCGTCTTTTATAATCATCCAATTATATAAAAAATTTCTATCTGGAAGATAAGATACTATAGATTTTGTATATACTCCTACCTTATGTCCATCAATCAATAACTCTCCACTTGATTGTCTTAAAAGACCAGTCATTATTTTTATCAGTGTAGTTTTTCCACTACCATTAGGTCCTAAAATTCCTAATACTTTTCCTTCTTCTATATTCAAGCTTAAATTATCTAAAGCTTTTTTATTAAAATAGTTTTTAGATATTCTCTTTATTTCTACTAGATTCCCCATAACTAGCCTCCTTTTTAATTTCTCCTAATATTATTTCAATAATTTCATTATTATCAAATCCTAATCCCTTCATTTCAACAATAAAATTATTTATAACTTTTTTAGCGGTATCTTTTTTTAAATTGGTGATTATCTCACTGTTCTCTGTAACAAAAGTGCCCATTCCTCTTTTTGTAAAGACTAAATTTTCTCTTTCTAATTCCTGATAAGCCCTTTGTACTGTATTTGGATTTACTTTCAATTTAGAAGAAAGTTCTCTAACAGATGCTAATTTATCTCCTCTGCTAATTTCACCAGCAGTAATTTGTCTTTTTAAATAGTTCATTATTTGAATATATATAGGTAGCTCATCACTAAATTTCATTTATTCACCTCCATAAATATCAATATGTATTGGTGTGTTAATTGTATGGTACACTAATATTCTGCAGTTGTCAAGCTAATTCTAGGGATAAAATAAAGAAGTACTCAAACTAGTATAAACCTCAAATGAGTACTTCCTGATTCTATTTATATATAGCTTTTATAGGATCCAATTTAGACGCTTTTGAAGCTGGAACTATACCAAATATCAATCCTGTCATAACTGAAATAGAAGATGCTCCTAAGAAATTTGATACAGTCATAACTGGTTTAATAGGCATAAACTGTCCTGCTATAACAGCTATTATATAGCCTAAAATAATGCCTATAATTCCTCCAATCACTGTTATAAATATAGCCTCTACTAAAAATTGAAGCATTATATTTCTAGGTTTTGCTCCTATAGCCCTTCTAATCCCTATCTCTCTTTTTCTTTCAGTAACAGATACATACATTATATTCATAACTCCTATGCCTCCAACTAGGAGAGATATTCCTGCTGCAAAAGCTACAAATAATGTTATACTACTTATAATTTTTTGCATAGAATCTATTAATTCCTGAAGATTGAACTCTTCATATTCACCTTTTACATCTGGATGAAGTTCATATAGTTTTTCTTTTACTTCACCTATTACTTCATCTTTATCTACTCCTGGCTCTAAAAAAACACTTATCTTTTGAATATAATCTTCTGTTTTATCTTTCTCTTTAATAGCTTTAGCAGGAACAATAGATATATCTTGTTGCATTTCTTCCATAGCTCCTAACGATATTTCAAAATCTTCCATGTTTAATTCTTCCCCTATTCCTATAACCTCAAACAATTCTCCTTTCATCTTAACAGCTTTTCCCAAAGCTTTTTCTGGTTCTTTAAAAAGCTCTTCTGCTACTCTATATGATAGAAAGATAACCCTTTTATCAGATTTTCCTTCTATTATATTGATATTTCTACCTAAAAAAACCTTTCTTGTTTTATCCTTTTCATCATATTTTTTAAGTTCTGTTGAACTATGTCTATTAAAATAATAAACCTCTTCAAAATTACTTACTCCAAACAATTCTTCTTCATCATCTTCTTTAGCATTTTGTACACCTGGTATTTTTTTTATTTCATTTATATCAGATTTTTCAAATGGTCTTATAGTTACTTCATCTGATTCAAAGCCTGAATGATATTCTACTATTATCTTATTTAAATTTGACTTTTCCATGGAACTTGTGGCCTCTTTTTTTACTCCTTCTCCTATTGCTAGTATAGCTGATACAGAGGCAATACCTATAATTATCCCTATCATAGTTAAAAATATTCTAAACTTATAGGCCCTTATACTATACCAAGCTGTTCTCAACAAATCATAAAGCTTCATATAGTTTCCTCCTCTGAAAACTCCCCATCTTTTAAAAACACATCTCTTGTTGTATACCTTCTTAAGTCTTTATCGTGGGTTACCATAATTATAGTCTTTCCATCATCATTAAGTTCCTTTATTAATTCCATTATATCCTCACTAGTTTCAGAATCTAATGCTCCTGTTGGCTCATCTGCAAGTATTAAATAGGGTTCTGTAACTAATGCTCTAGCAATAGCAATTCTCTGTTGTTGTCCTCCTGATAATTCAAAAGGCCTACTATATCTTTTTTCAAATAATCCAACTTGACTAAGTTTTTCCTTTATTTTTCTTTTCCTTTCTTCTTTACTTTCCTTACTCCTATAAAGTAATGGAATCTCTATATTTTGATATATTGTCAAAGATTCGATTAAATGAAATTGTTGAAAAATGAAACCTATATTTCTATTTCTAAAATCTGATTTTTTATTTTCATCAAAATTAGTTATATCTTCTCCTCTGAAAATATACTCTCCTTCATTAAATTTATCTAAAAGCCCAAGTATATTTAATAAAGTGGTTTTACCACTACCAGATTTCCCCATTATAGAAATAAATTCTCCTTCTTCTATATCTAGATTGAGTCCTTTTAAAACTGGAAAATCTCCAGCCTTTGTTGTATATTTTTTCTTTATATTTCTCAATTCAATAAGAGGACTACTCAACTTCATCCCCCTCCTTTAAATCTTCAGTTACCTCAGCTACTAACTCATCATTTTCTTTAAGTCCTTTTGTCACTATAATATGTTCTTCTTCTTTCTTCCCTGTTTGAATTTCATGTTTTTTAAGTATTCCTTCCTCTATTAAAAATACATAGGTTTTGCCATTTTCTTTTATAACTGCTGTCTCTGGAATCAATATTTTGCTTTCTCCATAAGGGATTTTCACTTGAACATGGAATCCATGAACTAATCCCTTTTGGTCATCTAATGAAAATTTAATTGGATATTCAGAAAATGAACTTTCATCACTTCCTCCAAATGCACCTCCCATAGATTCTCCATCTAGAGCTGCTGTTGAAGGCTTCTTTGATATACTCTCAATTTTACCTGTTTTTTTACTTTCATCTGATATTAAAGTGATTTCAACATTCATACCTTCTTTAAGCTTCAGCAAATCAACCTCAGTTATACTTCCATTAGCTACAAAATCATGGCTTTGTACTACTATTTTTTCACCTTCTCCTCCGCCTTCAATATTAACCTTTTCTAAAGACACTTTACCATCTAATTTAGAATGCTCTACTGTATATTCCTTCTTCTTAAGATTTGAAATTTGTCTCTCTAATTTTTTTATCTGTGAATCATAATCTGCAGATGGAGCTACAGGGCCTAATCCCTCTCCTTCTTCCCCTTCTTCATTTATTTCTATATTTGATCTATTGTTTATAGCTTTATTCTCTTCTTTTTTTGCTTCTTTAAGTTCATTTAGCTCATTTGTAAATTCTGATATCTGTTCAGAAACTTCCTCATTTTTATAAGTTATTAATGGATCACCTTTCTTAACTTCTGCTCCATCTTTTACATGGGTTTTTTCAACTTTTCCCTTAGTTGGATCTGGTAATATAGTTTGTTCCGTTCTTGGAGATATGCTACCATTTACAAATACATTTTCTCTAGAAGGAACTACATATCTCTCTATAGCTTTTTCTTCTGGCTTCTTATTTTTATTTTTCCTCCCAAAATATAACAATGTAAATACTAATGTTAAAATAGCAATCCCTATTATTAATAAAGCTATTTTCTTCCTCTTACTCATGTTTTCACTCCTTAAAATAAAAATACAACTGCAAATAATATAATATTTGGTACCATTCTAATTTCTGAATCCTCATCATTATCTAATAAAATCATATTAAATCCTATAGCAATTAAAATCCTTACTACCCCTATTATGGTAAACTTAATCCAAGCAACTTCTGGTAAATAATTATTAAATAAAGATATTATTATTGAAAATATGTATAGTACTGTCATATTAGAAAAATATATACCACTAAATCTTTCTAGCATCTTAGGGTTGTCCACATTTATATTTTTAAATATTGATTTACATATTATATATGTTAAAAATATAAATAAAGCTGTTGTCACAATAGAAGCCATTATAACAATAACCTTGCCACTTTGTCCCGCTGTCTTTAACTCTTCTTGAGCTCCAGGTATATCTTTAAAATTAGTACCTAAAGCATTAATGGACATATATATCTTATAAATAAGATATATAATAATAGTTACTATAAAGGTCTTTTTGGAGTTCTCTTCGAGTTTTTTCATTTAAATCCCCCCTCGTTAGTGTATTGAGTATACAATACACTAACACTATATTATTGTCAATTACTTTTAATGAAAAGAATAAAAAAATTAATTTATATAATACTAGCTTGAAATTTATTAAAAATAAAGTTCAAAGCCTATTTTAAATTAATTATTTTTAATATATATTTAAATTATTTAATATTAAACTTAAATATTATAATATTAATATTAACTTATATTTATATTCTACATATTAATTAAATATATTTCCTGATTTTAATTTATACTTAAAATATTCTTTATTTACCTAAATAGGACTATAAAACAGTAAATTATGCCATTTATGAATGCAATATCTAGCATAATAAAGCCAATTATTTGTATAGCTCCTGTATATTTTTAGCTAAATCTTTTTTTAAATCAATAGTAAAATCATTAATTTCAGTGAATAAATAGGAACTACAGATTATAATTATATGGCTTTCCTAGCCATAGAAAGTATAGTAACTAGTTTCGTATCTTCAGTACTATGGGGAATGGGCTTTGTATTAAAGGAAGAAATGGATATAGGTGTTACTAAGTTAATTGGATTACTCCAATCTCTTTACGGATACAACTTATAAGCATATTTATTTCTTCTTTAATTATTATAACTGCAAATTTTCTTACTACAGTATTTTTCATATGGCTATTATTCGGATTTAATATTGGAACTAGAATATTTTTTTAATATTTACACTTATTCCTTTTTTAATAGCTTTATATGGATTAGGTTTTGGAATTGCCTCATAGTATTCATTACCAACAATGATAATTATATAGTAGATATTATGAATTTTTTATTAAATATAATATGCGGTACAGAGTTTCTTGTAACTGTATTGCCTAAATTTATAATGATAATATATTTGGCAATTCCACTAACCTATGGCTTTGGTTCCATAAGAGGAATACTTATATGTATAAATACATTATTACCTATATCTTTAGAAAGAATAACTTTAATATGTGTTACATTTCTTAGAAATATTTTTAGGTTTTTATATACTGAAGAAAGTTAAAAAGCATTGTAAAACTATAGGAAATATAGGTTTTCATTGAATTTAACCATTTTCGTTTCTTTCTTCATAAGTTACTGTTGCATAAAAAATATTTCCACTATTTTCATATTCAATATCAATTATTTCAAGTATTTCTTCTTCATTTTCTGATATCCAATTATAGACTTTTTCTTTAAGATTGGAACCATCGCTATAATCCACTATAGTCATATGTTTCAAGACATCCCTCCTTACGAATATATTTATATAAATATATTCGTAAGGAAGAATTCATATTCTTATATTTTTTTGTAACACTTTTTAAAAATATACATAATCTATATTGTAATAATAAATATGAAAAATTGGAGGTGTTTTCATGACAGATAAAAAAAGTATGGGATTATTAGACGGATTGTTTAGTCAGGGTGATGATAGTATGCTAATAATATTATTCTTTATAGTAATAATTTTCTTTTCTGGCTCATTTGGCAGAGATAGGTATTAAACATCATAATTTACAGGAAAAGTACATAAAGATATCCTGTTTTCATTAAATATAATCTAATTAATAGCGAATAGATGGTTAAGATACTGTCTATTCGTTATTTTTTTAAATGCAAAATTATACAAAATATTATATATACTTCATAATATATTAACTCTTTGCTAACACTATCTAATGGAGGTGATATTTTGAAAGTTAAAAAATTTGTATCAGAAAGTTTTGGCAAGGTAGATGAAAATTATGTGAAAAATTCGCTCCATTCTATTGATGGAGTAAAAGCAGTCCGCTTAGATGATAGGGCTAATACAATAACTGTGGAATACGATGATTCTAAGGTTTCTTCTTCTACATTAGAAAATGAATTGAGAAAAAATAATTTCTTATAAAAAATGACAGAGTATACTCTGTCATTTTTATAAGATCTACTTTTACGTATTATACTTTCTCATCCTTACCTTCTGAACTACTTTCCGATTACTTTGTCAATAGTTTATCATTAAATACATTCCATTTCAATATAGTAACTAAATTTTCAGTTTTTATCTCTTCTTTTTTTATTATATTTTAAGTACATTAATTTTTAATTAAAATGGAAGTACCTTATCTATATGTAATACAAAATAATATATAACGTTCCCAAATCCCCTCAGTATTACATTATTAAACTAAATTTAAGTAAAACAAAAACCCTGTAACTATTTAAGTTACAAGACTTTAAGTTGGTGTACCTTGTAGTATTCGAATCCGCGACCAACTGATTCGAAGTCAGTAAATTAGCTACTTTTGCATCTTTTTATACCGTTGTAGTTGTCTATTTTTAGCCATTTATTTATTTCATTACTTCTATTTATAGTTTTTTATGTCCCCAAACTTTTAAAAATGTCCCCAAATTGTCCCCATAAAAAGACTAGTCAGTCATAATAGACTGACTAGTCTTTTTATGTTATTATGTTTTAATTATTAGTAGCTTTCTTATTATAATCCTCTTTATTTTTAATCAGATGTAATAAAATTAAGCCACCAAAAATTAAACTTAAAATAGACCAAATTTTTAAATCTGAATAAGACCCTACATTAGCTATACCTATTAACCCTCCTAATGCATAAAATACAATTGATGTAATAGTCATGCCCTTACTAGTTCTAGACATAATTGCTATTATACCTGCTATAAGCATAAATATTGCAAGCATAATCCCTGCACTACCGCTTACTTCTCCATTTGCGCTTATAGTGTTGCCTATTCCTGCTACGCAACTTTGAAGTGATACAATTAAAAATAAGACAATACTTATTACTCCTATTACCTTTTTCATGAAAATCCTCCCCTTTTTCTTATTTTTTATTCCCTGCATCCTTATATTCTACAAATAATATCAAAATCCTTTTTTATTTATGGTAAAAATACCTAATTAGTTTTAAGGCTTGTATCTAGTTTGTATTAAGTTTTACCTTCATTAGAATGAATTGCATTGATATAATTAAAATAACTTAGATATGAAGAGAATATAAGGTCGATTTTATGTAAGCTTTAGAAAAAAGTGACCAGGATTTTTAGTCCTGGTCACTTTTTCTATAATACTTCTCTCTTAGTTCTCCTTGTTCTTCTTTTCTTTTTTCTGCATCCTCCCTAAGATATATTCCTTTTCTAATAGGAACTAATATATCTTTTTTTATTAGATCGTATAGTCTTTGTCTAGATATACCTAAATACTTTGTTACTTCTTCTGTATCCATGATATTTTCATCAATGAATTTAAATAACTCATCTCTATTCATATTATTGCTCCTTCCTTGTCAATAACATATTTAGAATTAATGCTATAGCTAATAATATAAATTTTATATAATCTAAAGTAGATGGATTTTTAAAATTACCGTCTAATATATTTAATATAACTAGACCTACTAAAATAAATGTAATATGTTTTTGTTTCATAATTTCAAATGGTTGTGGTATAATGTATTTAGAAGGGGAACTAAATCCTTCAGTTGTTTAGGACTTCTTGGTATTATTGTTTTCTAGTTTCTGTATCAGTGTGATGACTGTCAAAACTAAAACTAATATTTCAAGTAAGTCCTTTATTATTTCAACCATTCTTTCCCACCTCCTTTAATTATATTAAATCATATATGCGTAAAAAGCCAATATACTTTTAACATATTTTCAATATTTTGCTAAAAACGAGAAATAAAAAAGATCCTAGAAATTAGTCTAAGACCTAAGATCAGTATCTAATAATCCTCAATTATATTTAGAATAAAACTAATTTACTTATCTGAT
Source organism: Anaerosalibacter massiliensis (assembly GCF_024623155.1). NCBI lineage: Bacteria > Bacillati > Bacillota > Tissierellia > Tissierellales > Sporanaerobacteraceae > Anaerosalibacter > Anaerosalibacter massiliensis. Next base: position 110,814 of record NZ_JANJZL010000007.1, on the reverse strand, counting down.
TTCATGGATAAAATATTATTAAATATATTTAATAATAAAAGGTAATCTTCTTTTCTACTAAATGTACTACTTTAAATCCTATACAACTCTATGTTTTTTGGTATAATAGCTTCACACACCTTAAATTTTAATTCATCAATTAATTTTTAAACATTGTTTGCTGTACCCAATATACCTGATTGAACTCAATCCACTATCATCCAATTCTTATTTTTTATAACTTCTTCTCCTTTTTAAAAAATATTCTTACTAAGTGTTCCATCTATTATAAGTTCAATATACTATTTAGAATCTTATTGCAGCAGAAATAGCAGAAAAAACCAAAATAAAAATACAAAATTATTTAAGTTGTATACAAAATGTTCCTAAAGCTATATTATTTGAAGTTATTCCCCAAAAAAAAGAAACCTTGTAATTATTTAAACTACAAAGTTTCAACATGTATCAATAGCTCAAAATAGATACAATCAGCAATTAAATAAAATTCCCGCATTACTTAGAACTTATTTGCAAAATCAAAAAAGTCTATACTGTTCACTCAAATATTATCTATTATGCAATTCCTGTTTGATAGACCCTAGTTAATAATTGTACCGCTATTCACGTGGAAAATTTGGCCAGATATATTCGAGGAATCTTCGCATCCTAAAAAGACATAAGCAGGGGCTAATTCATAAGGTTGAGCTGCTCTTTGCATCGGAGTAGTTGAGCCAAAAGTTTGCACTACCTCTGGGGTGAAGCTTGATACAATCAACGGTGTCCAAACTGGTCCAGGCGCAACTGCGTTAACACGAATCCCCATTTTCATCAGTGAAAGAGCCATAGACCTTGTAAAAGCAACAATTGCACCTTTAGTTGAGGAATAATCAATCAGTGTTGGCTCACCTTCAAAAGCTGTAACAGATGTAGTGTTGATAATAGCACAGCCATTTGATAAATGTGGTAAAACTGCTTTTGTCATATAAAAATAGGAAAAAAAGTTGCTTTCAAACGTATTTAAAAGCTGCTCTTTTGTAATATCTAATATACTATTCTGCGGATACTGTACACCAGCATTATTGATAAGGATATCAAGTCCTCCAAGCTGTTCTACAGCTTGCTCCACAGAATTTATAATATTCTGCTCCATACGCAAATCGGATTGAATTTGAATGCATTTCCTACCAAGGGCTTCAACTGCTAAAACGGTATCTTGCGCATCTCTATTTTCACAAAGATGAACAATAGCAACATCTGCTCCTTCCTTAGCATAGGTAACTGCAACGGCACGCCCAATTCCGCTGTCACCGCCTGTTATCAGTGCCTTCTTTCCTGCCAGCTTACCTGACGCTTTATATGCTGGATTATCATACTGAGGAGGCGGGTCCATTTCCGCTTCTCTACCAGGCTGATGGTTTTGATGCTGGGGAGGAAATGTATTATGTGGTTGTGGATTCATAAGTATTTCTCCTTTCTAAAATTTCAAAATAATCTTTATACAATAATCAATTTTTCATCATAAATGAAATACACATATTGTAGTATATCCACATTAGATATATCTATTACATGAAAATATAATCCATAAATTTCCATCATAAAACATGGTGCTTCATCAAATAAAAGATTGATTATTCAAACCTGTAAATACTTGACATTATAAATACAAGGTGCATTTATGAAAAACGAGGGTTTTGAATTTTTTCATTCAAAACCCTCGTAAATTTGTATAAATACTAATTTTTAATTCATGTATCTATTTTGACCTAATCTTATGGTGCACCTGGCAGGATTCGAACCCGCGACCAACTGATTCGAAGTCAGCGACTCTATCCAGCTGAGCTACAGGTGCATATTCTTTATTCTTCTATTATAAATAAAAATAGATACTTAGTCAAATTTAATTTATTCCCATAGCTATAAAAACATAAGAAAATACATATACATTTAATATAATCTAGGTCAATCCTCTTTAAGTAAAATTACACTCATGGTAATATAGAAACAGATTTTTATTTATTACATTGTAATAAATACTCAAATCCTATATTATTTATTATTAATAGCATTAAATGCTTGAACCAAACCAGCACCATAATGGTTTTCATTTCCTAAATCCTTAGCAGTATCAACTAGTCTTTGACGAACTTGTTTATTTGTTAATTTTGGGTTCGATGACCAAACTAATGCTGCAACACCACATACATGAGGACAAGCCATAGAAGTTCCACTCATAGTAGTATATCTATTATTAGGATAGTCGCTATAAATACTTACCCCTGGAGCAGGAATTTCAATAACTGGTCCATGGGAAGATAACACAAAAAATAGAATTGTCAAAAGTTTATTTCCAGTTTTTTAAATATTTTTAATTTACTATATTTCATAATTATAAATCATTTAAAATAATATTCCCCTTAACAAAGTGAAAACCTTAACTCATAACTTAAGCCACAAATGTATAAACTTATTTGAGCAAAAATTGATTATAAAATATTAAAAAATAAATATAATTAAGAAAACCTTACAAACCGTTACTGAAAACTTATAAAACTTTATAAATAGCTTATAAAAGTTTATGTTTCATTCCTTGTTCATCCTATTCCATTTCGTATAAAACTACTTTGGTTAGTATAATAGTCCAAAGGCTTAAATTCCCCACTAACGTATGGGTACATGGAAATAGTATCTTTTAAGTGATTTAAACTATTTCCTGACCATAGTTTTTAAGGTTTAAACTAGCATTATAATCTCTGTCCAATATAGAACCACAATAACTACAAATATATTTTCTATCACTTAGTTTTAAATCTTTTTTGTATGAACCGCATTGGCTACAAGTTTTGCTACTAGGAAAGAATCTATCTGCTACTATAAATTTTATATTATTCCATTCTGATTTATATTGTAATTGTCTATAGAATTCATAAAATCTTTGTTCTTGTATTGCTTTAGATAGGTGTTTGTTTTTCATCATACCACTTACATTCAAATCTTCTACTACAATAAAGCTTGGTTTTCGCTTTATTATTTTAGTAGTTATTTGATGTAAATAATTATGACGAATATTTGTTAGCCTTTGACTTAACTTTTTAAGCTGATTTTCTAGTTTTATAATATTCTTTGTTTTCTTGTAACGGGCTTCACCTCCTTCTATTTTATTTTTATTCATTTCATATTTTCTTGATACTTTTCTTTGAAGTCTTTTTTTCTTCTTTTCTAATCTTTTTATTCTTTTATTCTTATTTATGTTTTTATATACAGTACCATCTGATACTACTGCTAATTTTTCTATACCTAAATCTATTCCTATCCCTTTATTTGTTGATATTTCTATATTATCCGGATATTCTATGCCGACTGAAATCCACCAATTAAGTCCATCAAAAGATACTCTTGGATTTATATATTTAACACCTTCACCATAAGGTATTCTTCTATGCTCATACAATCTTATCCAGTTAAATTGTTGCTTGTTTTTCTTTTTGCTGGTAGCTAGTTTTTCTAATTTTACATGGGTTCCAGTGAATTGTATTTTATCTGTATCTACATAAAAACTTGGTTTAGTCCTTCTTCTACTTTTAAACCTTGGAAAATTACTTTCACCTTTAAAAAATCTGATATAAGCATTACATGCATCTTTTATTGCTTGTTTTGTGATATTGTTAGAATAATTATTTAGCCAACTATATTCTTCTATTTGTTTTAGTTTAGTAAATTCTTTTCTAAGCTTTCCATTGAGTATAAACTTTCCACCATTTTTATAGTTTTCTATTTGCTTGTTTAATGTCCAATTGTAAGCAAATCTAGCTACTTCTGCTGATTGTAATAATTTTGTCTTTTGTTTGTTATTTGGTTTAAGCTGAACTCTTATACCTCTAATCATCCTCTTTCACCTCACTTTATAAATTCATTATATCATGAGGTATTAAAGCTATCAAACAAGTGTTCCAAAGGTTTTATAATTATTAAACTGAAACATTGATGAAAATTAGTATATTTTTATAAAAATTTATAATTTAACTTTAACAGCTAATCCCCTCTATAAGGTTTTCTTAATTATAATATTGGTAAATTGAACTCTATTTAAAAACCTAATAGGTAAAACACTATTTCCCAAACCACTATCTATATATAAAATAGAATTTTCTAATTTAAACAATCCTTTATCATATTTAGGAAAATATCCCTGACCCGGAGATACTATTGCTCCTATTATAGGTAATCTTACTTGACCACCGTGAGTATGACCTGATAAAATTAAATCTTCTTTTCCCTTTAAATATCTCAATGGTCTATTTGGAGAATGAGAAAGGAGTATAGTGAAATTTTTCTCATCTATACCTTCCATAACTTTTCTATAGCCTTTTTCATCTATAAAAAAGTCTAGACCTATAATATTTATTTTATTATTATTTACATTAACTTTTACATTTTTATTATCTAGTACAATAACTTCCCTATTTTTTAATTCTTCCATGAATCTTTCTCCTTGAGGATTTCTACGTTCATGGTTTCCCCATACAAAATATATTTTACTAGTAATGTCTGTTAAACTATCTATTAATTCTAAAGTATAACTGTAGTCTTTTGTTTTAAAGTCTATTATATCTCCTGTGAGAAAAATCAAATTTGGTTTTATATTCTTTATTTCTCTAATTAATTTCTTTTTATTTATAAGTTTATTATTATGAAAATCTGTGATTTGAACTATATTTAAATCATTAGATACTTTAGGACTATTTAATACTATTTTATTAACTTTAAAAAATCTAATTTGTATTAAATTATATATTACTAATATTGTTGAAATAAATAAAAATATATATATTTTTATTTTCATCCCATAGTTCCTCCTGATTTTAAGTAAATAAAAAAATTGGCTTTCGCCAATTTTTATCTGGTGCGGGAGAGAGGACTTGAACCCCCACGTCAATGACACTAGATCCTAAGTCTAGCGCGTCTGCCAATTCCGCCACTCCCGCAAGTGGTGACCCATCGGCGACTCGAACGCCGGACTCCTTGATTAAAAGTCAAGTGCTCTGCCAACTGAGCTAATGGGTCAATGGGGTGGGTAATGGGATTCGAACCCACGATCTCCAGAGCCACAATCTGGCGCCTTAACCAGCTAGGCCATACCCACCATATTATTTAATTTCTTCCTGGTGCACCTAGGAGGATTCGAACCCCCGGCACACGGATTAGAAGTCCGTTGCTCTATCCAACTGAGCTATAGGTGCATTATCTGCTTTTGGAGCGGGTGAAGGGAATCGAACCCTCGTAGCTGGCTTGGGAAGCCAGTGCTCTACCACTGAGCTACACCCGCAATTTATTTAGAATTGCAATAGCTCTCTCTATGATGATATATAAAGCTGTCCCACTAAGCGATGAACACCAAATCATAGATTTGGGTTCCCTGCTTATACCACTGAGCTACACCCGCAATTTATTTAGAATTGCAATAGCTCTCTCTATGGTGATATATAAAACTGTCCCACTAAGCGATGAACACCAAATCATAGATTTGGGTTCCCTGCTTATACCACTGAACTACACCCGCAACACTTCCCAAGCTTTTGTGCTGACAATTTAAGATTATAGCAGATAATAAATCTATTGTCAATAGAAAAAATTATTTTATTTCAATTATTTTTGTTTTTATATCTTCTTCGATATTTACTAAGCCAAAACTTTTGCCTACGAGCCCTCTAGGAAGAGAAGGACTACCAGGATTCATAAATAAAATTCCTTCTTCTTCAACAATTAATGGGTTATGAGTATGTCCAAATAAAACTAAATCTGCCCCTTCTTCTTTAGCTCTATAAAATAAATCCAATATATCCATTTTAACATTATATCTATGGCCATGGGTAATAAGAACCTTTTTACCATTTAAAGTCAATATTTCTTCGTTATTTATTCTTTTTTCCACCAAAAAATCGCAATTACCCTTTATTACAACTGTATCTACATTCATTGCTCTTTCTATTTCAAAACCGTCATCTGCATAATCTCCTAAATGAATTATAAGATCTGGCTTTTCTAATTTTTTTGCAAATTGGACAAAGTCTTCAATTCTCCCATGAGTATCACTTACGACAAATATTCTCAACTTAATCATCCTCTACTAGTTTTTCCAGTTCTATTTTTAGCTTTTCCAATGCTTTTGCTCTATGGCTTATTTTATTCTTTATTTCTTCTCCTAACTGAGCAAAAGTTTTTTCATATCCTTCTACTATAAACAATGGATCATAGCCAAATCCTTCTTTGCCTTTAAGTTCAAATCCAATTTTCCCTTTACATTCACCAGAGACAGTTTTTACTTGTTTATCTTCTGTAACTATGGCTATAATAGTTTTAAACTTGGCATCCCTTTCTGCTAAAGCTACTCCCTTTAATTCTTCCAATAGCTTTTTATTATTATCTTCATAAGAAGCTTCTTCACCTGCATATCTTGCAGAATATACCCCTGGAGCCCCATCTAATGCATCTACAAATAACCCAGTATCATCGGCTATTACTATTCCATTTACTTTTTCCGAAATAGCTAAAGCTTTCTTTATTGCATTTTCTTCCAAAGTCTCTCCATCTTCTTCTACTTCTAAATCTCCTAAACCTATCTCCTTTTTTGAATATATGGAAAAAGGCAACCCTTTTAAAATATCTTCTATTTCTTCTACTTTATTAATATTTCCTGTAGACAATATTATTTTATTCATTTTTATTTTCACCTTCTATTTTTCAGTTTTTCCTATTAGCTCTCCAATTTTTCCTAATGCTTCTTTTTGTTTTAAAATAATTTCCTCGTTTCCCTTTTTAGCTAAATTTATAAGGCTGTGTAATTCATCTATTGAAAAGGTACTTTCTTCTCCCGTTCCTTGTATTTCTACAAACTCATATTTATCAGTCATAACTATATTCATATCTACTTCTGCTTTATAATCTTCCTGATAACATAAATCTAAAACAGGTATATCTTTTATTATACCTACACTTACTGCAGACACAAACCCTGAAATAGGAATGTATGGAATTTCTTCCTCTATATATAATTTATTTAATGCATCTACCAAAGCCACAAAGGCTCCCGAAATAGATGCAGTTCTTGTGCCGCCATCAGCTTGTATAACATCACAATCAATCCATATAGTTCTTTCACCTATAACTTTTAAATCTACTACTGTTCTCAAAGCTCTACCTATAAGTCTTTGTATTTCTTGAGTCCTTCCCTCTATTCTTCCTTTAGATGAGTCTCTTATTTTCCTCTTTATCGTAGAACCTGGTAACATGGAATATTCTGCCGTTATCCAGCCAGTATCTGTCCCTTTTAAGAATGGCGGAACTTTATCTTCTACTGTAGCTGTACATATTATTTTTGTCTCTCCCATCTCCATTAAAACAGACCCTTGAGGATGTTTTAAATAGTTTCTACTAATTTTTATATTTCTCAACTCATCATATTTTCTTTTATCAATTCTTTCCATTTAATCCATCTCCTAATCTAATCTTCATTTTAATAATAACAAAAAAAGTTTTACTTTTCCATAAGTAAAACCATACTGATATATAATATTCACATATTCATTTTCTGTTATTAATAAATTAAGCTGCCATATGGCAGCTTTAGTACTCATTTGCAAAAGTTGGTATTGATTCATCATATTCAAAATTTATTCCGGCCTCTTCTAATGTTTTTCCATCTATTAATAATTCAAATTTCCCTATTTCCTCAAACTGACTTAAAGTAAGTCCTACAGCTTTATGCAATTCTTCCATTACTTCCTTTTGTTTTCCTTCTTCCATAGAATTAAAAGATAAATTTACATAAGCTATTCCTTCTTTTACTTCTACTCCTTGTAATTCTACTACTTCATGGATATTTGAGTTAAGTCCCATCCCTTCTGGTGGACCTTGAAATAATTCTTCTAGGGCTGTAAGTATATTAGGCATAGGTGCAAGTGTAGGAACTGTCACTGGTACAAAATATTCATAGTCTTTATCATTATCTCCTTTAAAATAAACTACTACTTTAGAACGAGCATCTTCTATTTTTTTTACAAAATTAATATTTTCCCTTCCCAATATTTCTCCTAATTGAGTTCCATGTTTCATACTTGATATAGCTTCACCTTCTACAAATATTTGTACCTCTCGAATAGCTGGAAACTCTGTTAATGTATATACTACCCCTTTAATTAAATTTTCCTCATCCTTTTCTGATTCACAATTTAAAAATTCATTAGTAAAATCCACTTTACAAATTCCCGTATTCTCATCAACGGTCATCCCTTTTATCTCTGTACCAGCTGGTATTATAGGAGCAAGTCCCGTGGAGCTTAAATCCTCTCTTAATGTAGGATTATCTACCATATTTTTAATTGCTATTTTAGCAATTCCTTCTTCCCAAGGTAATTTTCTCATTATTGGTACTAAAAAACCTTGCTTATTTTGAAAATATACAACAGTATTCCTCATTCCATCTTCTTCTGTTATATTTAATTCTTCCTCATCACTTCTTATTATTTCTACATCCTTGTCCTTTTTAGAAAACAATTTTTTAAAACCTTTTTTTCCTTTGCATCCACTCATATTTATACAAATAGCTAATATAAGTACTATAAGTAATATTCTTTTAACCTTCATCCTCTACCCCCTCTTTCTACCTTTGATACATTATATTAAATAATAGAGAATACTATGATTATTTCTTATTTATAGATACGAAAATTTAACCACTAATTCGTGAGTTCAGTCACAAATTAGTAGTTAACCTTTAAAATAAAAATAAGCGGTTATATACATCTCCGCTTATTTTTGTTCACTACCTATTTTTTTTATAATTTCCTTATCTGTCAATTTGAATCTAAAAATTTAAGTATCCCTTCTGCAATTGCTTCTGCAAGATAATCTTGCTTATTCTTAAGTATCTTATCATCTTGTGGATTATCAATAAAACCCATTTCAATTAAAGTAGCTGGCATTTTTGTTTCTCTTAGTACTGCAAAGTTTGCTGTTCTAGTTCCTCTATTAGTCGTATAAACTCCATTTTCAATTAAACTATCGTGTATGCATTTAGCTAATACAGCTCCTTTTGCACTACCTGGATAACTATAGGTTTCTATTCCTTTAAAATTCCCATTAAATGAATTGCAGTGGAACGCAAGAAAAGCATCTGCATTAGAATTATTTGCCATATTAGCTCTATCTGATAAAGATACATATATATCTGTAGTTCTAGAATACTTTACATCTATATTATGCTTTTTTAGTATTTCTCCCGTGTTAAGAGCTACTGCTAATGCAATATCTTTTTCTTTTATGCCATTTCCAAGAGCACCAGGATCTTTGCCTCCATGACCTGCATCTAGGAATATAGTATGGTTTATAGGATAACTTGATGGTGGAGTCTCTGGCTTTTTTTCTGAATAAGTACTTGGATAAATAATTATTTTATTTCCTTCATTAATAATATCTACTTTTGGATCAGAAACTCCTTCTTTCACATCTAAAACAACCCTTACTACTTTGTCATCTAAATTATAAAGACTTGATGGATTAAATTGAGAAGTCCTCACTCTTTTTATAACTCCTAAATTATAATCATATACAGCTTCCTGTCCATTTGATATAGTGGAATTTAATATATCTACTACAATTCTATTTGGATTTTTAAGTTTCATAATATTGGTACTAGGAGTTTTTGAATTATATATAACTATAGCATCTTTTCCATTTATCTTTTCCATTTTTATTTCATTAGCCTTATTTATACCTACTTGATTATTTTTTTCTTTGTTTTCTCCATTTTTAGTTGTAATATGAATAGCAACAATGTCCCTATCTGCCTCTACCCTATGTCCTAAAACCTCTGATACATATTTGAGAGGCGCTACTATCCTAAAATCATCTGCTAGCTTTAATGGCACTATATTGCTTGGTATTCTGCTTTTCTTTCCGTTAATGTATACGTCATGACTATCTATTATAAATACTATTTCCGCGTCTTCAGATTTCATTATTATGGTATTGTCTTTTTTATTCCATTTTACCTGAGCATTTAGTTCTTTTTCAATAAAATTTATAGATACCATAGTATTTTGTTTATAAAGAAATGCGGGACTAGCTAAATTAACAGCTTGTCCATTAATAATTATTGGTATTTTCCTAAGTGAATGTTCTTGTCCGTCAATTAGTACATTAGTATAATTATTCTCATTTTCAGCATAGCTATTAGTAAAGCTATAGGAAATAAGTAATGAAAGAACTAATAAAAGCGATATAATAATTTTTCTTCTCTCCATTCCAATCCCCCTTTCTCAATTTTCTTTTATAAAAAGTCTAATTATCTTATACTATTTTCTAGCCATTATGTCAAATAAATGTATTAGTTGTAATAATATAATATTTCTTATTTTTTCATTCCTCTTAATAAAGCAGTAATTCCCCATTTTCTACTCTCTCTTTTATAATTGATATCTTTTTATCTTCCACTACAATTGACATGTTGTCACTATATATCAGTCCATAAGGATTTATATCCAGTATTTTAGAAATAGCTACTATAGATTCCTTTATTGGCATATTTTCTTTCCATATTTTTATACCCTTTTTAAGAACTTTTCCCACTTCCATTTATGTCTGCTCCTTAAATATTTTCTTCCATTCGTCTATAGTAAGCATCTTATGATCAGATACTATATATAATGGCACTATATCTCTTACTTCAATAGGGTGAAATATTAAAACTTCCTCATCATAATCTTTCATCATATCCTTTCTTTTTGATAGATTATCTATAAAACTTAATGAAGTTTCCCAATATTCTCTCCCTTTTTCAACTCCTATATTTTCAATATATTTTTTTGCATCTACAAACTCCTCTATTTTCTGAAGAACTAAAGGCTCATATAAACAATTAGCAAGATTTTCATTTGCTATCCAACATTTTTCTATGTCAACTTTTAATCCTAAAACTACACTATGAGAATGAAAATAATGGTCTTTTTTAAAATTCATACTAGCAAAAATAGCTTTTTCTCTGATAACCCAATTTGGAATATAATCTGGTTTTAACAAATCAAAAAATTTATGAAATTCTAAGTATCTATTTAAATAAGTTGATTTATCATTATATCTAATTCCCTTTTCAAGTATTTCCTTTAAATCATTAATATCAGCTATATGATAAACTAATCCAGTAGATTCATAGTCTTCAAAGAGCAAATCTAATCTCCTCTCTTTTTTTATTAAAATATACATTATATGTTTTATCAAAACTTTAGGATTTATACACATTATAATTTAAAAGAAAAGTGGAAAGAATAATGTATACAAATTAATTAAGGAGGTTTCATGCCTTTGATTATTAATTGTTCAGAAAACTGTATCTACCAAGAAGAAGGAGTATGTAATTTAAAACATGCTACCTATTCATCTGGAACTCCACTAAAAGATTGTCCTTATTTTAAAGAAAAACCCAAAGATAAAAACAGGAGCTAAAATTTTAGCTCCTGTTTTTATCTTTACTCTTTATTATTAATGTTCTAATATACGTGTCCATTTATATTCTGTATCAGCTCCTACTGGGAATCTAGCTATACCTTTTACATATGGCTTTTCAACAAAGTTTCTTGCATTATAGTAAATAGGTATAATAGGCAATTCTTCAGCTAAAATTTTCTCAGCTTCAATCATAGCATCTATTCTTTCATCTCCATCAGCTTCAATAGCTTTCTTTATAGCTTCATCATAATCTTTGTTGCCCCATCCTGTGTCATTATTTCCTCCATCTGTTACCCATAAATCCATAAATGTTAGTGGATCATTATAATCTCCACCCCAACCTGCAAAAGTTGTAGTATAATCTTTACGATTATATCTATCTATACGTATTTTAAATGCAACAGCTTCAATTTCAACTTCTATACCAAGATTTTGTTTCCACATATTTTGTATAGCTGCAGCTTGTTTTTTCGCAACATCTGATTCGCCAGTTAAGAATGTTAAATGCTTTTCTAGTTCTTCTTTAGTAGTTCCTAATTCTTCTAAGGCTTTATCAAAATATTCTTTAGCTTTTTCAGCATCATATTCTGGCAATACATTTCCACGGTTTTCAGCAAATTCTTTTCCATCTTTTCCTGGTAATAATGTAGGAGTCAATCCTTCTGCTAATATGGAACCATTCTTAAGAACATTGTCTACAAAAGCCTTTTTGTCTATAGCTAAAGATAATGCATATCTTAAATTTTTGTTCTTCAAAAACTCATCTTCACAGTTGTATTGGATATACCAAGTAGTAGCTTCCGCTAAATTTTTAAATTCTTCAGAATCCTTATAGTTGTCTAAAAATTCCGGAGCTACTCCAGTTACATCTAATTCTCCTGTTTCATATAAGTTTATAGCCGTATTATTTTCTGTAATCATATCACCATGAATTTCTTCAAGTTTTACATTTTTAGCATCCCAATATTTCTCATTTTTCTTTAAATTTAGTTTTTGCTCATGTTCCCATTCACTTATTACAAATGGTCCACTATAAACCATTTTATCTGTTTCTGAAGCAAATTTGTCACCAAATTCTTCAATAGCTGCTTTTTGAGCTGGTATAAATGTTGGGAAGGATGTTAGACTTAAGAAAAACGGTACATCCCTTTCAAGTTCTACTTGGAAAGTCTTTTCATCTACTGCCTTGATTCCTACTTCTTTTTTATCTTTGATTTCACCTTCAAAATATTTACCAGCATTTTTTATTCCAGCAGTATCAGTTAATTGATAAGAATATTCAGCTGCAACATCTGGATCTATAGCTCTAAACCAAGAATATTCAAAATCTTCTGCTGTAACTGGTGTTCCATCAGACCACTGTGCATCTCTTAAATGGAATGTATATTTTACTCCACCATCTTCTGTTTCTTCTTCATCCCATTTTTCAGCCAATCCTGGCTGTACATTTCCATCTGGATCCAGCCTTACAAGTCCCTCATAGACAGCATTTATAATCCAAAAAGATACTTGGTCTGTAGTTGTTTGAGGATCTAAATCTGGTGGTTCTTGACTCCAGTTAATTCTAAGTACTTGCTCTTCAGCTAATTTTTCCTCACCACTGCCTTTAGCATCATCTTTACCTTCTTCCTCTTTTGCAGTTGGTTTAGGCTCTTCTTTCTTGCCACAACCAGTTAAAGCTAAGGACAATGTAAGGACTAATACTAGTAATAATAATAGCCACTTTTGCTTTCTCATGAAGCTTTCCCCCTTATCATTATTTTTTAATATTTAATTAGATATTAAAATAATAAAATTCTATTTTAATATTTTAATAATTTATATTTTCATAGTATTTAAATAGCTATATGCTGATTTAATTTATTCTTTATTTTCCTAGAAATTTAAAATAAAAATTATATTTTCGTAATTATTTGTCTCCATTATTTACATCTCGTTAACAAAAGTATAAAGAATATTTAATATATTGTCAAGGCAAAGTAACGATTCAATATATTTTATGTTATAAACTTTCACAAAATTACTTTTTTATTTAACCATATGACAAGCTACAAAATGATTTTCTCCTTCTTCTTCTAATTCTGGTGCCATTTCTTTACAAATCGATTTTACATATTTACATCTACCTTGAAATTTACAACCTGGTGGAGGATTAATTGGACTTGGTACATCTCCTTCTAACATTATTCTTTGTCTACTTTTTTCTATATCAGGGTCTGGTATAGGTACTGCTGAAAGTAATGCTTTAGTATATGGATGAAGAGGCTCTTTATATAAATCATGGCTGTCAGCCATTTCTACTATAGCCCCTAGATACATTACAGCAATTCTGTCTGATATATGTTTTACCATACTTAAATCATGAGCTATGAACAAATAAGTTAGACCTAATTCGTCTTGTAGATCCTCTAGAAGATTTACAACCTGAGCTTGAATAGATACATCTAACGCTGAAATAGGCTCGTCACATACAATAAATTTAGGTTCAATAGCAAGAGCTCTTGCTATACCTATACGCTGTCGTTGTCCGCCACTAAATTCATGGGGATATCTATTAGCATGCTCTCTACTTAGTCCAACTATTTCTAAAAGATCATATATTCTTTTTTGCCTTTCTTTACCTTCATAAAGTCCATGAATATCTATTCCTTCACCTACTATATCTGTAACTGTCATCCTTGGATTTAAAGATGCGTAAGGGTCTTGAAATATCATCTGTGCATTCCTTGTAAAATTTTTCTTCTCTTCTTTATCCAGTGCTCCTATATTCATACCATCAAATATTACCTCTCCATCTGTAGCTTCATAAAGGCCTATAATAGTCCTTCCAACAGTAGATTTTCCACAACCAGATTCTCCTACAAGACCTAAGGTCTCTCCTTCTTTTATAGAAAAATTTACACCATCAACTGCTTTAAGCTCAAGACCTCTTCCTACATTAAAATGCTTTTTTAAATCTCTTGTAAGTAATAAGGTTTTTTTCTCTTCAGCCATAATTAGTTAATCCCCCTTTCAGCTACAAATTCTTCAACTTTTGGTGCTATTTCATGCTGTAACCAACAGTGTACAAGATGAGTGTCTGTAATTTCAAATTTTTCTGGATAATATGATTTACATACTTCCATAGCATAATCACATCTTGCAGCAAACGGACAGCCTTCTGGTGGTGAAAATAAATCCGGGGGTGTGCCATATATTGGAATAAGCCTCTCTTTTTCTTCTACATTAAGTTTGGGTACAGACTTTAAAAGTCCCCAAGTATAAGGATGTTTAGGCTCATAAAATATCTCGTCACTAGTACCACTTTCAACTATTACTCCAGCATACATAACTGCTATCCTATCAGAAATCTTAGCAACTACTCCTAAATCATGGGTAATAAGTATAATTGCTGTATCTAATTTAATTTGTAAATCTTTCATTAATTCTATTATTTGTGCTTGAATAGTTACATCTAAAGCTGTTGTAGGTTCATCTGCTATTAAAAGTTTTGGGTTACAAGCTAAAGCTATAGCTATCATAGCCCTTTGCCTCATTCCTCCACTAAATTCATGAGGATATTGTTCTGCTCTTTTTTCTGGTGTAGGAAGTCCTACCATCTTTAGCATTTCAATTGCCCTTTGTTTTGCTTCTCCTTTGGACATTTTTTGATGTTTTATAAGACCTTCCATTATCTGTTTTCCTACTTTCATAGTAGGGTTTAAAGAAGTCATGGGATCTTGGAAAACCATACTTATTTCTTTTCCTCTAACAGATTCCATCTTTTTATCACTGTACTGTAGTAAATCATTGCCATCAAAAAATATACTACCTCTTTTTATTTTTCCCGGTGGCATAGGTATTAATTGCATTATGGTTTGAGCAGTAACTGATTTACCACATCCTGATTCTCCTACTATAGCTAGTGTTTCCCCTTTATTCACATGGAAATTCACACCTCTAACTGCTTTAACTTCTCCTGCATAAGTATCAAAAGCTACATGTAAGTCCCTTACTTTTAGCAGCAATTTGTTTTCATTTAAGTTTTCCACTATATTCCCTCCTTACTGTCTTAGCCTTGGATCTAGGGAATCCCTAAGGCCATCTCCTAAAATATTAAAAGCAAGCATGGTGATAGAAATTAAAAGCGCAGGATAAAATAGTTGATAAGGGTGAATTAAAAGCATCTTTGTTCCCTTTTGTGCTAATGTACCCCAGCTAGCTGTAGGTTCAGGAATTCCGAGGCCTATGTAACTTAGCATAGCTTCTGTGAAGATAGCTCCAGGTACCTGGAAAGTTAAATTTATAATAATAGGGCCCATAGTATTAGGAATTAAATGTTTCCAAATAATCCTAGAAGTATCTGCTCCTAATGTTTGAGCTGCTAGAACAAACTCCATTTGCTTCAACTGGAGTACTTGCCCTCTTACTAACCTAGCCATTCCACCCCATCCTGTAATGGATATAGCTATAATTATAGTACCTAGCCCTTGACCAAGTACTACCATCAATAAAATTACCCATAAAAGTGTTGGTATAGAATAAATAATCTCTATAATACGCATCATAATCATATCTGTCTTTCCACCTACAAAACCAGATATTCCACCATATATAATTCCTATGGTTACATTTATAACTGTAGAAACTAGTGCTACGAATAGGGAAATTCTTGCTCCATCCCAAGCCCTTACAAATAAATCTCTTCCTAAGTCATCAGTTCCAAACCAATGTTTACTATCTGGTGCTTTGTTAATAACAGAAAAATCTTGATCATCATAACTCCAGGGTCTCATAAGAGGCCCTATAAAAGCCATAGCCACAACAATTATCAATATAATCAAGCTTATAATTGCTAATTTATTTTCTTTAAGTCTTCTCCATGCATCTGCCCAATAAGTAAGGCTAGGCCTGACTATTTTGTCATAAGCTTTTTCATCCTTTTTTACTTTTTTAAACATATCCTGAGTAAGTTCTAACTCTCCAATTGGTTCTGACTTAACTTCAGCCATTTCTTTCCCTCCTTTATTCAAGTCTAATTCTTGGATCAACAATACCATAAACTACATCTATAATAAACATCATTATAACTAGTATAATAGCATAGAATATTGTTGTACCCATGATTAATGTATAGTCTAGATGAGTTATACTTTGAACAAAATGCTTACCAATACCAGGTATAGCAAATATATCTTCTATGACAAAGGATCCTACTACTATTCCTGCAATAGAAACACCTAGTATAGTTACAATCGGAAGAATTGCATTCCTTATAGTATGTCTCCAGGTTACTTGAATACTAGAAAGCCCCTTTGCTCTAGCAGTTCTTATATAATCTTGATTTAATACATCAAGCATACTAGTCCTCATCATTCTAGCTATATAAGCTACATAACCTATACCTAGGGCAAGAACTGGCATTACATAATGGGCTGGTGTACCCCATCTAGCCACAGGGAATAATTTTAATTTAACTCCAAAGGTATATTGAAATAAAGCTGCAAATACAAAACTAGGTACAGAAACTCCAATTACTGCAAGTATTATAACTACAAAGTCGAAAGCTTTACCCCGATTTAGTCCAGCTATAATTCCAAACCCTATTCCTACTACAGCTGCAAATACTATAGCTAACATTCCTATTTTAAAAGATACCGGAAATCCTTCCTCTAATATAGTATTTACTGACCTATTTTTATACTTCATAGAATCTCCTAAGTCCCATCTAAGTAAATTTTTCATATATTTTCCATATTGAACTGGAAGAGGCTCATCAAGCCCATATTTCTTCTTAAGTTTTTCCATGATCTCCTCTGGAATTTTCTTTTCATCTGTAAAAGGATCTCCAGGTATGGAGTTCATTAGAAAAAAAGTAATAGTTACTATAACCCATATAGTAAGAATTGCCATAAGACCCCTTTTCAAAGTGTACTTTAACATTTAAATCAACACCTCCATGTCAGAATTTTATGAATATTGCTCTTAGTGCAATACACTCCTCCTCTCTTTCGAATTTTTAGAAAATTATTGCTTAATTTAAAGGGTTTCCTCATTTCTTTCAAATAAAATGAGCAAACCCCAGTTGTGAGCTTTTTGAATTGTAGTTTTCTGAATTTTTTTGCTGTTGCCAATAGTCGTTATTATTAAATATATTAAATATATACTAAAAATACAATTACAATTCAGTTAAGTTTTAATTAATTTTTTGTAACATTAGAATACATAATATCATTTTTCGTTAATTATTTCAAGTATTAATTTATTTGCCAATTGAGGATTAGCTTTTCCTCTTGTCTCTTTCATTACCTGCCCTACTAAAAATCCTAATGCCCTATCCTTTCCATTTTTATAATCCATTATTGATTGTTCATTATTCTTTATAACTTTTTCGACTATTTCTTTTAAAGCTCCTTCATCACTTATTTGAATAAGCCCTTTTTCTTTGACTATTGTACTTGGAGATTTTCCAGTATCAAACATATCTCTCAATACTTTCTTACCAATATTATTGCTTATCTTTCCATCTTCAATAAGCTTTAATAGTTCTCCCAAATCTTTTGAAGTAAATTTTAAATCTTTAATTTCTATTTCCTCATCATTAATCCTTCTTAATACATCTCCCATTATCCAGTTACTTACTTGCTTTGGATCATCAGAGTATTTAACTGTTTCTTCATAAAAAGCTGCCAAATATTTTGATTGAGTAAGAACTCCTGCATCATATTCAGGTATATCGTATTCTTTCATAAATCTTTCTTTTTTATCATGAGGTAACTCTGGTAAATTCTTTTTTATACTTTCAATCCATTCTTCTTCTATTTCCATTTTTACTAAATCTGGCTCAGGAAAATATCTATAGTCAGCAGCTCCTTCTTTAATTCTCATAACTATGGTTTCATTATTTACCTCATCCCATCTTCTAGTTTCTTTTAAATTTTCTTTTCCTTCTTTCAATAGTTCTATATGTCTTTTTTCTTCATATTCTAAAGCTTTTACAACAGCTTTAAATGAATTCAAATTTTTCAATTCAGTAATACTAGTTTTTACACCAGTTTCTTCTTCGACTACATTTATATTTACATCACAGCGTAGGGAACCTTCTTCCATTTTTACATCAGATACTTCAATATACTCAAGAGTAGCTTTTAACTTTTCTAAAAACTCTTTAACTTCCTCTGGAGAATTCATATCTGGCTCTGTAACTATTTCTATTAGTGGTACTCCGCTTCTGTTATAATCTAGTAGACTTCCTCCATCTTCTGAATGGACAGATTTTCCTGTATCTTCTTCTATATGAATTCTCCTAATCCTTATTTCCTTAGGACCATCTTTCTTTTCAACTTCTATAAATCCTCCACTACATAATGGGATATTGTCTTGAGATATTTGATATCCTTTAACTAAATCAGGATAAAAATAATTTTTCCTATCCATTTTAGTTTCTCTAGCTATATCTGAGTGAAAAGCAATTCCAGCTCTTATACCATATTCTACTACTTTCTTATTTATGACTGGCAATGCTCCAGGAAGGCCTAAGCATACAGGACAACAGTGTGTATTTATATCTCCACCAAATTCTGTAGTACAATTACAAAATATTTTAGAATTTGTCATAAGCTCTGAATGTATTTCAAGACCTATGATAGTTTTATAAGCCATTTTCTTCACTCCTTAGACTTGGCATTTCTATATCAATGCCTCTGTTTTGTTCATAATTATATGCAAGCTTTAGTATTTTCTCTTCTTCAAAGCTATCACCTATAATTTGAAGTCCTACTGGTAATCCTTCTACATATCCACAAGGTACTGACAAAGCACAAACTCCTGCTAAATTTACTGATACTGTTAGAACATCAGACATATACATAGATAATGGGTCCTCTATCTTATCACCTATATTAAAAGGTAATATTGGTGAAGTTGGAGCCAATATTATATCGTATTTTTCAAAAGTCTTTTTAAAATCATTTTTAATTAAAGTTCTTACTTGTTGAGCTTTTTTATAGTATTCATCATAATATCCGCTACTTAGTACATAAGTACCTACCATTATTCTTCTCTTTACTTCTTCTCCGAATCCTTCTGATCTAGTATTGGTATATAATTCTTCTAAATTTGAATAGTCATCTGTTCTGTATCCGAAATTAACTCCATCAAATCTGGATAAATTAGAACTAGCCTCTCCATTCGCTACTATATAATAACAAGCCAAAGCGTATTCTGTATAAGGCAGTGAAATTTCTTCAACTTCTGCTCCTAAACCCTTTAAAACTTCTACTGCTTCTAATATTTTTCCCTTAACTTTTTCATCTACATTTTCACTAAAATATTCCTTTGGAAGTCCTATTTTCATTCCTTTAATATCTTCATCTAATGCTTTCAAATAGTCTACTTTATCCTTTTTTATAGATGTAGAATCTTTTTCATCATATCCTGTTATTGCATTTAATAGTAGGGCTATACCTTCCACATCTTTTGCAAGTGGCCCTACTTGGTCTAATGATGAAGCGTAGGATACAACTCCATATCTAGATACTAGTCCATATGTAGGCTTTAATCCTACAACACCACAAAAACTTGCTGGTTGTCTAACAGATCCACCAGTTTCTGAGCCTAAAGCTAGTGGTACTTCACATGCAGCTATAGCCGCTGCTGAACCTCCACTAGAACCTCCTGAAACTTTATTTAAATCATATGGATTCTTGGTAGTTTTAAAATAAGAAGTTTCAGTGGAAGAACCCATTGCAAATTCATCCATATTGGTCTTACCAATTATAATTCCATCTTCTTTCTTTATATTTTCTATGACTGTAGCATCATATGGAGGTATATAATTTTCAAGCATCTTAGAACCACAAGTAGTTTTAAGTCCACTAGTTGAAATATTATCCTTTATAGCTATAGGAATCCCTGCAAGAACTCCTACCTTATCTCCATTCTCTATTTTTCTATCTACTTCCTCTGCAGCTTTCAAGGCTTCTTCTCTATCTAAAGTAATAAAAGCTTCTATATTATCTTCTATCTTTTCAATTCTATCTAAATAGCTTTCTACTACTTCTTTGCTACTTATTTCGCCATTAAGTATCTTTCTTCTCAATTCAGTAGCTGAAAGATTTATTAAATCCATAATATTTCACCCTTTCTAGTCTAGTATTTTAGGCAATTTAAAATAACCATATTGTTTATCTGGTGCATTTGAAAGTGCTTCTTCATTTGAAAAGCTTTCTAATACATTATCCTCTCTCATAAATTGGGTATTAGGATTTACCTGATAAGTAGTTTCTACACCTTTTGTATCTACCTCTTGCAATTTTTCTACATAATTAATTATCTCCGAAAACTTTTCAGCAAAACCCTCTATTTCATCCTTATTGAATTTCAATTTTGAAAGATTAGCTATATGTTCTATTTCCTTTTTAGAAATCATTTTTTTCCTCCTCCTTCTGATCTAACTAAATGAGACTATATCTTTATTTTACCATTTATTTAAATAAAAAATCAAATAACATATTATCTATTATATTTACCAAGTATCTGATAATCCTGTTCTTCTTTACTCATCTTTCTATATTTGTTTGCAATGAAAAAATATATTCCCATTCCTATAGAAATCCATGCCCCTAAAAATATCCATTCTGTAGGCCAAGATAGTGAAGATGGAAAATAGGGTATAAGGATTATACTTAATATAAATAGACATACAAAAGTAGCTATCTTTTTTATAAATAAATTTTTCTTCCCTAATTTAATAGCTGAAAGACTTATAGATAGCCAAGTTATTACAAAAGCCAATGCCCCTATGTTTACAGCAGGTATAAGACCAGGCTTTCCAATGAAAGGCCCTAATATAGAAATAAAACCTGTAAATAATACTGCTAAATATGGAGTATTATATTTGGGATGAACCTTTCCGAGTTTGCCAGGAAGCAATCCTCCTCTTCCCATAGCAAATAGTATTCTTGTTCCTGCAAAAAAACAACCATTCCAAGTACTTAAAAGTCCTAAAATAGCACAGAACATAACTAGATTTTTAAACTTACTTCCAAAAGCATTAGTAAATGCATATAAGGTGGGCATAGAACTGTTTACAGTTTCCTGCCAAGGATTTATCAAAGAAGTGGCTAAAGTAGTTACACAATAAAATAAAACCCCAACAGCTATAGCTAGAATAATTATTGCTCTTATTTTTTTAATACTCCTATTATCTTTAGCTTCTTCTGCTGCCAATGGAATAGCATCAAAACCTGCTAAAAAAAATGGTGCCATACTTAAGACCTTAAATATAGAGATAAAATTATTTTCATCTAGTGCAAAATAAGGTCTTACATTATCCATATTTCCTTTGTGTATAGATAAAATTAAAAATACTATAACTAATACTATAATTGTAGTACTTACAACAGTTTGAAAAATCTTTCTAAACCTAACTCCCTTATAATTTAAATAAGTAAATAAAATGGAAAATGAAGTTCCAACTATTAAAGAAGGTAGATAAATAGTATATCCTTTTATTGTATATAATGGTAATACTTTAAAACTAGGAGACATATATTCAATAACTAAAGATACTGAAATAGCTTCATAAGGACATACTATAATATAAGCTAATGCTAAAAACCATCCCGTCATTGTCCCTATAAAAGGTCCAAAAGCTTTATAGGAAAAAGCAATTTCTCCTCCAGCTAAAGGCATCTTAGATGTAAGATCTCCATAGACAAGGCCTATAGGAATAAGTATTAGACCACAGATAACAAAACCTAATATTGAAGCTATAGGCCCATATTTAAGCCATCCTCCAAGAGTAGTTATCCAAGCTGCTCCTCCATATATACCAAAAGCTAAAAAGAAATAATCTTTAATTCCCATAGTTTTTTCTAGTTCTTTCCTATCCATCTTGTTCCTTCTTTCCATTTACTATATAATCGTTCTTAATTTTTCCTCATCTATTATTTCAATTTCTAAATCTAAAGCTTTTTCATATTTTGAACCTGGATTTTCTCCAACTATTACATAATCTGTGTTTTTACTTACACTTCCAGTTACTTTTCCACCCATACTTTCAACTATTTCCTTTAAATCTCTCCTTGAATATCCTTCTATAGTTCCTGTTATGACTACTGTTTTTTCATTAAAGAAAGAATTTTCAATAGTATTCTCTTCTTCATAAATAGGCTCTACCCCTTCACTTAGAAGTTTTTCTATTCCTTCTAATAATTTAGGATCATGGAAAAATTCTACAATACTTTCAGCTATTATATCCCCAATATCTGGAATAGTTATAAGTTCTTCATGTTTAGCATTCATTATATTCTCTAGAGATTTAAAATGATCTGCTAAATCTGATGCAGTCCTTCTTCCTACATTAGGTATTCCTAAAGCATATATAAAAGCATCTAATGTAGTTTTTTTGCTGTTTTCAATAGCATTTAGTAAATTATTAGTCTTTTTATCTCCAAATCGTTCTAATCCAATAAGATCCTCATATTTTAACTCATATATTTCTGGAATATCTACTAAATTTACTTCTTCAAATAGCTGTTCTGCAGTTTTCTCATTGAATCCTTCTATATTCATTGCATCCCTACTAGCAAAATGGACCATTCTAGACACAAGTTGTGGTTTACAGGTTAAAGAATTTAAACAAAACATATGAACTCCTTGGTGGACTAATTCACTGCCGCAAGCAGGACAGTATTCAGGCTTTCCTATTGGATAGGTTTCTTCTTCTGTATCCATAGTTCCCATTATTTCGGGAATAACATCATTGGACCTTCTAATTAAAACTCTGGAATTTAATCTTACCTTTTTTCTTAATATATCATCCCAGTTATTCAATGTAGCTCTTCTAACTGTTACTCCGCCAATTTCTACTGGCTCTAATATTGCTGTAGGTGTTACTTTACCAGTACGACCTACATTCCACTGGACTTTTAGCAATTTAGTAGTAGTTTCTTCTGCTTCGAATTTATAAGCAATTGCCCATCTTGGAAATTTCAAAGTATATCCTAAAACTTCTCTAGTTTTCATATCATTTATTTTAATAACTACACCATCAGTTAGTACATCTAGACTTTTCCTTTTTTCATTTACATATTCTATTTCTTTAATTACTTCATCAATAGAATTACAAATTTTTAAATAGTTATTCACAGGAAGCCTATTTTCTTTCAAAAAATCTATCATTTCTAAATGAGTTTCAAAACTTTTACCTTCTATATAACCAATATTATAAAAATAGGCTATAAGATTCCTTTCTTTTGTAACCTTAGGATCTAAATTTCTAAGAGCTCCAGCAGCAGCATTTCTAGCATTTTTTAGGGGTTCTTCATGAGTTTTATTGTATTCTTCTAATGCAGATAAAGGCATAAGGCCTTCACCTTGGATCTCCATTATTCCTTTAAATGGTATCTTAAGTGGTAAAGTTCTTATAGTCTTTACCTGAGGTAAGATAGCCTCTCCTATTATTCCATTTCCTCTAGTAGCTCCTTGAACAAGCTCACCATTTTCATAAGTAAGATTTATAGTTAGCCCATCAAACTTATATTCTGCAATATAAGTAGGTTGTGGAAGTTTATCTTCATTATCCCTATTATAATCATCGATCAATCTTCTGACTCTTTTATCCCAATTTTTTAGTTCTTCTATATTTTGACTTTTATCTAAACTCCATAGATTTCCTCTATGAATATATTTCTCAAATTTGTCAAGAGCCTCCCCACCTACTCTTTGAGTAGGTGAATAGGAATATACTATACCTGTATCTTTTTCAAGTTTTACTAATTCATCATAAAGCTTGTCGTATTCTTTATCGCTTACTTTTGGATCATCTAATGTGTAATAATAATAATTTAAATCATTTAATTTATCTATGAGTTCCTTCATTCTCTCTGTTTTTTTCATGAACACCACCTCTTTTAAAGTATTTCTACTGGAGCTATAGATAGAAGCAATTTCTTTATTCCCTTCTCTTTAAAGGCTACTACTATTTCTATATCTCCACTTCTTTCTTTAATTTGAACTACAGTGCCTATCCCCCATTTTTTATGCCTTACCTTAGAACCTATTTCTACTTCCTTTTTATTATCATTCATATTACTTAATCCATCTTTTTTATTTAACTTTTCTTCTTTATTTCCATCTTGAACAAGAGATTCAGGAATTTCCTTTAAAAATCTAGAAGATGCTGCATAAGTTGTATTTCCATATATAGTTCTTAAATTAGCATGAGTTATATACAATAGTTCTTCTGCCCTAGTTATAGCAACATAGCAAAGCCTTCTTTCTTCTTCTAGTTCAGATTCACTATCTAACGCTCTGCCCATAGGGAATAGTCCATCTTCCATGCCAACTAAAAATACTACTGGAAATTCTAACCCTTTAGCACTGTGAACAGTTAACATAGTTACAGATTCATCAGTTTCTTCCATATTGTCTACATCAGATAATAATGAGATACTAGATAAAAACTCTTCTAGACTACCTTCTTCTTCCATCATCTCAAAATCTACTGCTACAGAAATAAATTCTTTAAGGTTCTCTATTCTAGTTGTAGCTTCAATAGTATCTTCTTTTTCCAACTCACTTATATATCCTGTACTATTTACTACTTCTTCTATAAAGTCTTTTAAGCCTAAAATCTCTTTCATAGCCATAAATTTGTTTATCATATCAGTAAATTTAGTTAAATTATTTATTGCTCTTTTAGAAATTCCTGGTATATCTTCTACATCCAATATAGCACTATATAAGCTTTCTCCTGTTTTAGAAGCATAGTTTTCAATCTTTTCTATTGTGGCGGCACCTATACCTCTCTTAGGTACATTTATAATTCTTCTAAAAGAAATATCATCTACTGGGTTTTGTATAAGTCTTAAATAAGCGATTATATCCTTTATTTCTTTCCTATCATAGAACTTTAGTCCGCCAACTATTTTATAAGAAATATTTTTTCTCATAAATATTTCTTCAAAAGCACGAGATTGAGCATTAGTCCTATATAGTATAGCAAAATCTGATAATTTATATTTTCCTTCATTTACTAATTTTTCTATAGTGTCAGCTGCAAAGTTTGCTTCATCCTTTTCATCAAACCTTTTACTTAATATTACTGGACTTCCATTTGTATTGTCTGTCCAAAGTTTTTTATTTTTTCGCTCATTATTATTTTTAATAATGGAATTGGCAACAGTTAATATATTTTTTGTGGAACGATAATTTTGTTCCAGTTTAATTATTTTAGTATCTGGAAAATCCTTCTCAAAATCAAGAATATTCCTAATATCTGCTCCTCTCCATCCGTAGATAGAATTGTGTACTACTATTCCATTAGATATATATTGTCTAAAATGAGGTACTGAAATATCATAAACATTTCCTTCGTATTCCTCAATAGACACTTCTTTTACTACATCTTCAACTATTTCATTATTTTCAAATATGGCTATACTCATGGTTGGTTTAAGATGAGAAGCTGGCATATAATTAAAAAATTCATCCGCTGTCAATCTAGCTCTTTTAAACACTTCTAAATCATTAGATAATTTTTCAATATCTTTTATATATTCATTAGCTTCATCGTATTCTTTTCTTTCAGTTTCAATTCTCCAAGTATCACTCTTTCCATCTCTTACTGGAAAACCCGCCTCTATACACTTTTCCTCTAATTCATCTCCAGTTGTATTAAAATGAATTCTATGACTATGCCAACCTGAATCCTTTCCTGTTTTCCTACCTGCAAAAAAACTTAAATTAACAGTACGTCTTAATGTTCCACCTCTTATTACAGGATTGGGTCTATGATGAGGGTATTCTTCAAATATTAAAAGATCATCCATTAATTTTATAACATTTTTCTCTGTATCTATTTCACTAAATAATTTATCTATGCTTTCCTGAGTTAAAGATATACTCCTACCTTTTTCATGAAATACAGTAGTAGGTATTCCATACTTAAAAGAATAAAGTTGTTCATAAAAACAAGCTTTCTCCTTATTTGAACAGATTTCTAAAATCCAAGCCTTATCTCCATGTTCTTGATTTATTCTAACCATTAAGCCATTTACATATTTGTCTTTTCTTGTTTTGACACCTTGTGTTTGACCTACCCTATACCCCAATCCTTTTTTATACATTAAATAAACTATATAAATACCTGATTTGGGATTTAGTTTTCCAAACATAATATGGTTAGGAGTTGTCCTAATAGTTTTACCACTTTCTGTTTCAATTTTTATTACAGGCCCTTTATATTTCTTATTAATCACCTTATTTATACTACCTTCCATTACTTCTCCCCAACCAGAAGGTGAATATACTGCATCTCCCTCTTTTAGTTTTTCTATAGGTATATTTCCCTTTGGTGTATCAACTGTCATACCTTCTATAAGGCACTGATCATCATCTCCTACGACACATAAATTTTTATATCTTCCAGACAATAGTTTTATAAGTTCATACTGGGCCTTGTTTGTATCTTGATATTCATCTACAAATATATACCTAAACTTTCTTTGATAAAAATCTAATACATCTAAATTCTTCTCAAGCAATTCAATAGTCTTTAAAATTAAATCATCAAAATCCAATGCATTGTTTTGCTTTAATTTTTTTTCATATAAAGCATATATTCTTCCTACATTTTCATCATAATAGTTCCCAATATTTGCATTAATATAGGTATCCGGTTTCATCATTCTGTCTTTTAATGAACTAATAGCTCCCAATATAGATTTTTCCTTAAACATTTCCTTATCTACATTCTGTTCTTTTATACATTCTTTTATAAGAGTCCTTTGATCCGCACTATCATATATTGTAAAACTTCTATCGTATCCTATTTTATTAATATTCATTCTAAGAATTCTTACACATATAGAGTGGAAAGTTCCTATCCAAATATCATCTATTTTATCTCCTACAAGACTACCTACCCTCTCTTTCATCTCATTGGCAGCCTTGTTAGTAAAAGTAATAGCTAAAATATTGTTTGGGAAAACATCTCTTTCCTCTATCATATAAGCTATCCTATGGGTGAGCACTCTAGTCTTACCTGAGCCTGCCCCTGCTAATATAAGAAGAGGTCCTTCCGTATGTAATACAGCCTCCTTTTGTCTATCATTTAACCCTTCAACAAAACTCATCTCTTCACCTTCCTATAAAATAATCATATCCTATATTCTATTATAACTAAGGATAAATGGAAAGACCATGTATTAAAAATATACATGGTCTTAAATGAGATATTGGAAATAATTATTCTTTGAATTTATCATTCAGGTATATGATGAAAATAGTCTTTAATTGCCGTACCTCCATGTTTCACATGATTAGTTGAAATTTTAACCTTATATAAAAGACCACTAATTTTTTAAAATAGAATTGAGGTTAAGATATAATGGATTTAATGATAGATATTTTAAAATTTATTGTTATGATTGCTTTATTGCCCATGTTTTTTTACTTCTTATGTAAAATAATCAAATCAATACAGAAAAAAATATGATGAATTAATTGGGAAGTATTTATAATATTGAAAAATCAATTCTCAAAGAAAATATTTAAAATTATAGGCAGTGCACTTTTAGGAGCAGTTGACGATTTTGAATTTATGAATATGTAATCAGTACAGTATGTAAAAAATTTCATATTTAAGTTTTTCTTTTCGCAATATTCTCGAAATGAACTTATTTTATATAATTCATTTTCATTAGAACACATTAGACTTCACCCACAATATTCTCCCAATCCCAAGTACTTATATCCGAGAGTACACTTGGATGTATATTATATTTGCTTAAATCTTCCTTAGTAATCCATGCATATTTTTCATGTTCAAAGGAAAGTTTCACCTTATCTACATCTGTCTTACACAGGTACGTTATTCCAACAATTTCTGTATTTTTATTTTTCATGAAATTCCATATACTTAATGGACGTATTATATCAGCTGAAATAGATACTTCCTCTCGTAATTCTCTATTTAAGGTATCTAGGACAGATTCACCAAACTCTAACCTTCCTCCTGGAAACTCCCAGTAATAGTGATCTCCCCTCGCCATGTTTGATCGTTTAATAACTAAAAATTTCTCCTTATGAAATATTACCGCTTTCACTGCAATATAAAATCTATTATCTCTTATCATATACATCATCCTCTCTAGACATAAAACTCTTGACATCTCTTTTATTCTTAGAGCACCACCTCTACACTAAGAAATTTCTTTATTTTTGAAGATATCTTTCTTAATTCTATTCTTCTACAATCAAATGCTACAATATTCGGTATAATATAAATTATTGTTCATTGTAGTTATATAATATCATATTATATAACGGAAAAAGAGATGGTTATTATTATCCATCTCCTTTTTTTATTAAAAACAATGTAGATGAATTTACCACACTGTTTTTCTACTAGCTATCTATTTCCTGATAGCCCCTTTTTAATATTATTCATAGTATTAGTAAGTTCGAAAATTTGCCTTGTACTTATTCTGTTTTATTTTCTTCTTCTGCTCCAATTTCTTTTATAGATGTAACAAGTCCTGCCATATCCTGAATTTCAGAAGGTATTATTATCTTAGTTGCCTTACCATCTGCAACCTTTGCAAATGTGTCTAAACTTCTTAAAGATATAACCTTATCATCAATCTCTGCTTCTTTCAACATTTTAAGTCCTTCTGCAGTAGCTTCTTGAACTTTTAATATAGCTTTTGCTTGACCTTCTGCCCTTTTAATAGCTGCTTCCATTGCAGCTTCTGCTTCAAGAATTAAAGCTTCTTTTTCTGCTTGTGCATTTAATATAGCTGAGTCCTTATTTCCTTCTGCTATTAATACTGCTGATTTCTTTTCTCCTTCTGCTTTCAATATTTTTTCTCTTCTTTCTCTTTCAGCTTTCATTTGTTTTTCCATGGCATCTTGAATTTCAGCAGGAGGTATAATATTTTTAAGCTCTACCCTACTAATTCTAATTCCCCATGGATCAGTAGCTTCATCTAAGACAGATCTTAATTCTGTATTAATTACATCTCTTGAAGTTAATGTTTCATCTAATTCTAAATCTCCTATTATATTTCTTAATGTTGTAGCAGTTAAATTTTCTATAGCCATTAATGGATTATTTACTCCATAAGTATATAACTTAGGATCCGTAATACTAAAATATACTACTGTATCAATTTGCATTGTTACATTGTCTTTTGTAATAACTGGTTGTGGTGGAAAGTCTACTACTTGTTCTTTTAAACTGACCTTAGCAGCAATTCTATCAAGAAATGGTGTTTTTACATGTAATCCTACTTCCCAAGTATCTTTATAAGCTCCTAACCTCTCTACTACAAAAGCAGTTGCTTGTGGCACAATTCTAATATTTAACACTATTATAGCTATTATTATAAGAAGTACAATTAAACCAAACATAAATATACATGCCCCCTTTATTTTTTAGTAACTATTAGTCTAACTCCTTCAATACCTACAATGTTCACTATTGTTCCAGCCTTTAAATATTTATTATCTTTAGGAGTTGCTCCCCATATTTGTCCTTCAACTTTTACCTGTCCTCTAGATGTTTCATTAGTATCACTTATCATTTTACCTGTTTTTCCAATTAGCCTATCTGCATTAGTTCTAACCTTTGGTGATTTAATAAAGTTCATTAACATAGGTTTAAAAATAAAAAAGGTCATTAATGATGTTATTATAAATCCAATTACCTGATACATCAATGTTACTCCCAAATACTCCAAAAATATTGCCATTAAAGCTCCTGCTGAGAACCATATACTCACTAAAGAAAGAGTAATTAATTCAATAACTAAGCTAATTATAAATAATATTAACCACCAATTCAATAACTCACCCCCTCTAATAAATCTTGAGGCAATTATGTTAAAAGTTTCAGAAACTATAGTCAAATCTTATATTAATGTAGATACATCATATCTTAAAATTTAACTATTATCAACATTTTTTTATACATATTATAACAAAATATTACATATAAAAATCATTTTTATAATAGTAGGAAAAATTATGTTACTTACCTAAACTTATTGCTTCACCATTAAATATTGTCGTTTATAACTCTACGTTTTTTATTTAGTCTTCGAAAATTTGAAATATATTATCTGAAAATATTACCATATATGGAAAGATACCTTCTTCTATAGAACCTTTTGCATCATCTTCAAAATAAGCAAGTACCCTTACTTTAATAAATAAATAAACAACTTCACTTTATAATATGTATCTATAGCCAAGTAAATACATATGGCTACCACTAAATCCTAGTAATACTGATTTTCAATCTTGTATTAAATACCCTACATGTGTATATAAATATTTTAAAGAATTGCTTAATATAGGATATTGAAAAAGACAGTCTATACTAATTTATAGATAAATACAGACTGTCTAATAATTCATATTCTAGTAATTTGATTTATCAATTTTATAAATAGTTTCCAAGACTAATTTGATTTCTTTATTTTCCCCATTTTGAACCTTTTCTTCTTTTGCAACGTAATTTCCTATTTAGAGTTTCTCTGTTTTTTTTATATTTAAAACTCAGAAGTTTAGCTTTTAAAAATATAAATAGGCGATTACCTATATAATTAGACACTTAATGATATATTAACTAAAATTTATATACTCTAATTTTTGCTGAGAATTATAAGGCAAAACTTGCAGAATAAAATCATCCTTCAAAAACTCCAACATCTTAATTCTATTTATCCATTCATATATATATTGAAATGACGAGCATCAATAATCAATAAAATAAATATAATAATTAATATACTCACTCCTATTATCGCAATCTTTAAAGGTTCCTTAACAGACTTCCCTAAAATCAAGTTATTTAATGTCGCCGTCATACCTTTCACAAATATTAAAAAACTGATAAATGTAATTAAAATAAGGACCATTCCAATTATACCCATATTCTTCCTCCTTTGAAATCATTGTACCCATACTTTCTAAAAATTTAATTTTAAATTCTGAGGATTTTCACTATTAAATATGTCTCTTTTAGAATTCTAAAAAGTGTAGATCTCAGTTTTCACCAACTTCCATTTTTCATTGTAACCATACTAACTCTTTTTTCAAGAACATATCATTTTTATTCTATACTAAACACCTCAATGTAAAGTAGAATTCCACTTTACATTGAGGGATTGTTTAATAATTTTTTTCACTTTTTAATACTGTTCCTCTTTTCAATTTTGGCAAATATATTATCTTAAATCTATCTCCTACGTATACATCATCCCAAAAGAAGAATACTAATCTCTCCTCATTACCGTTATCATCTCTTATAGTTACTCGTATAGGCCTGTCTGTTCTTCCGCCATATGAATGTGTTACTGCTTTACCTTCTATAGTCTTATACTCATTATTTAATATATAAGGAACATCTTTAACTGCTGGTATAATTAAACCATTATATAACACAATAAAACCTATAACAGTTATCACTTTTAATACTATATCTAACTTTTTATTATGTTTTCTTATAAACTCTTGTACATAAACTTTACTTTTATCTGGCTTTATAAACAATTCTCTAAAAATCATTTTCTTTACAAATATTATTGATAATATTAATATTAATAAGGATGTTGCATATAAAATACATATATATGTTTTATTCATTTTTTATTCATTTTTTATTCATTTTTTCCTCCTTATTGTGGGGATTGAGTTATAGTTTTTCCAACTTTAGCTCTATTCTCTTGCTCTCTTATTGAAGATTTTATATTATCATAAGCACTTTTACCAACCATCTCAATCGACGTTTCTATGCCATCAGAATAGATTTCATACATAAAACCATTTATAATGGTATTTTTATAAATATTTTTTATTTGTTTCCTTTCCCATTTAGTAATCTGAGCTTTGTATGAAGCAAACTTTCTGTCAACTTTAGTTAA
Organism: Anaerosalibacter massiliensis; assembly: GCF_024623155.1. Classification (NCBI taxonomy): domain Bacteria; kingdom Bacillati; phylum Bacillota; class Tissierellia; order Tissierellales; family Sporanaerobacteraceae; genus Anaerosalibacter; species Anaerosalibacter massiliensis. Next base: position 78,418 of record NZ_JANJZL010000007.1, on the reverse strand, counting down.
AACATCTCCTACTATTGGAGTTTTCTTATGTTTCTTTATTAGCTCCAAAGACTTAACCTTCTCTCCTGCATAAGCAAAAGCACCACCATAAATACCATCTATTATTGTAGCCTTAGCAACCTCTGCACCAGAATAAGATTTTCTTCCGAAAATATTTTCTATCACATTCTCCGTAAAGGTTGCAGAAGCATTTCCTGCTGCTCCACTAACAAATGGAGAGAAAATCAATCCCGTTCATACACCAACAGTTCCTCCTACTACACTACCTACATATCTTGCCCAAGACGAAATTTTAACTTCTTTATTTATAATATTTACAGCAAAGTCTGTTATTATTTGCTTTCCTACCCCTATTCCAGCTCCTATCAAAAGAGTTCCTGCAACTACAGGTATATTACCATCTTCATCTACATAGTCTTCTGGTTTATTGTAAACATAAGAGTATGGATTTAGTGAATAAAGTATACTTAAATATCTACTTTTGGATAATATATTTCTTTAGTATTATTGCAGTTATATATAAATTTTTATTTATAACAGTCTAGTATATTCAGAAAACAATATGGATGTAATGTTAAATTGTCACAATATCCACCGATAACTTAGAAAACAAAATAGTCCTTTGTTTTTATGTAATAAGTTTGTAGATAACCATAAAATATCCCACACCTTCAAAAAGTGTGGGATATTTTATGATTACCTTTATACTGATATTTGAACTGAATATTAATCTAATATCTTCTTCAATAAAATACATGATACTAAAGTTTTCCCATTATTTCATGAACCCCTTATGTTAATAAACTTTCAGGGATTACTTCCAACAAATAAATATGTGTGCTGAAAGTATCGAAAAGTAAAGGCTTTTAGAATTACTAAGTTTTCTTAGAATATTAGCAAGTTTTGATACATCAATTTAAGATAAAATTAATTATAATTTGGTTTCTTGTTGAAATTCTATAATTTCTTCAAAGGAAAACAGAGTTGTTTATAGAATATACATATTAAGTATTTTCACTATCTCTCGATAATCTTTTTGAGAATTGATTTACTCACTTTCATCATCTATATCTAAAGATTTCTTAAATAGTTTAATCAATGAATCCTTATATTGTTCTACATCTCCTGGTTTTAAATTAATTCGATATCTTCTACTTTTAGAAAAATAATCTAATAATTCAATCCCACTATTTTCAATATATTCTTCTATTTCTTGACTCTTATTAAGCCTTATTTCCATACGTGTGATTTTCTTTTGTGGTCTAAAAAGTACAAAATTATCTGCAATTCCTTTATTTGTTAAACCAATATAAAACTTATTATATTTTAATTCATAATTTGGATTAATTTATAGACTCCAACCTACCATTAACCTTATCAATAACAGCTACTATATCTTTAGCTACATCCATCCTATCTTTAAATAAATTTATCACTCCACCATTTTTATTGAATGGATATTGTTGTAGTACTGGTTTTTCTATGCTACCATTTTTAACTATATAATCTACTATGCTATTTACAAAATCTATCTGGTCTGAGTTTAGGTTTTCATCTTTTAAAAACTTAGAAAATTCTTTTTCTGCTGCTGCTCTTTCCATTCCTGTTATACTTGCAACTAATTTTAGTAAAGATTGATCTCCATAGGTTTGTACATATTCTTCTCTACTTCCTATCTCTTTCCAAAGTATTTTCTCAAAATATTTAATATCGCTTCTAGTCAATTTTTCATTGTTTTTTAATTTATATATTGGCAAATTATCTTCATATTCTTTTAAATAATGCTCTACTCTTTTTTTATAATTTCCTAAGTCATTGACATTATAAATGGCTTCTCCATCTTTTACTTCAACTATTTCATCTTTAAAATCAGTATAATATATTTTTCTATTTTCTTTATCAATCAACTTAATTAAATCTCTTAAAGCCTTTCTGACTAATTCATAGTCAAATATATTAGCTTCTTCCCAAAACTCTTCTGTTTGGATTTTATCTATTATTTCTTTATTATCCCTTACTTGAGAAATAGTTCCTTTAGTTTCTAATTTCTCTGCAGTACTTATTACCCTACCTTTAGGTCTATTCATTGGCCTTTTTTCTAAATATGCAAATTCAATGATATACATTAGATAATCAAAACTTTTTGCTAATTTATCTTCATCAGTAGAAATTATTAATGGAGATATCTCCTCTTTTAAATTTAAAACATCTTTTTCACTTAAAGTTTTGAAAGCTTCTTTATTAGAATACTTATTTATTAAATGAATTCTCATATTTGCATTAAATCTATTTTTATTTATATTAGATATATCTTTTAATACATTATCTATAAGTTCATTTCTATATTCTATCAAATCTGACTCTTGGTAATCCAAATGTTCTAAGGCCTTTATTATATCTATTTTTATATTGAATATATTTTCTGTTATGGATTTTTGAACGTTGCCTTCTACACCTTTTTTATTTATATCAAAGAATTCAAAGTTTCTATAATAGTCAAATATAAAAAATTTCTCTTTATGTAATCCCGGACCAAATAAGTCCTCACAAAGTCTAGTTCCTCTACCTATCATTTGCCAAAACTTTGCTTTAGATCTTACTTTCTTAAAGAATACTAAATTTACTAATTCTGGTACATCTATGCCTGTATCTAACATATCTACTGAAACTGCTATTTGTGGATAGGAATCTTTGTCTTTGAAATTATCTATTAGATTATCTACATAATTTATATTGTGATATATAGCTTGTGCAAAATGACCTTTATATTCTGGATATAATGCATCAAATCTTTCTACTATGAAATCTGCATGTCTTTGATTGGCTGCAAATATTATAGTCTTACCTAATTTGTCCCCACCTTCAACCTTAATACCTTTTTCCATAAGTTCCTGTATAACAATATCTACAGTATCTTTGTTGAATAAAGATCTATTTAATTCTTCACCAGATATATCTTCAAATTCATCAAAAGTCATTTCAAATTGTTCTCTTTCTTCTTCTGATAATTCACTATATTTAATTCCATCTCTCATGAGTTTCAAATCATAGACTTTAGGCTGTCCATAATCTACTAAATATCCATCCTCTATAGCCTCTTCTAATTCATAAGCAAAAGTAGGGTTGTTGTCCTCTAGTTCAAATACTCTATATGTATTTCTATCTATTTCATCTACAGGTGTTGCTGTAAGCCCTAATAGATTGGCATCAAAATAATCAAATATATCTTGATACTTTTTATAAATACTTCTATGGCTTTCATCTATGATTATTAAATCAAAATGCCCATTGGTAAACATTTTCTTTCCATCTTTACTCTTAACTACATCAATTGCATTCATCATCGTTGGATAGGTGGAAAATATCATTCTACTATTTATATCATCCTTATTATTAAGTAAATTGCAAAGAGATAAAGATGGCAGATACTCATTAAAGCTTTGTTTAGCTTGTTTTACTAAAGCAGTTCTATCAGCTAAAAATAATATATTTTTAACCCAATTTCTCCTTATTAGGATATCTACTATAGAAGCTGCCGTCCTAGTCTTTCCACTACCTGTAGCCATTACGAGTAAAGCTTTTCTATGTCCCTTTTCATAGGCTTCTAAAACTCTTGTTATTGCTTCTTTTTGATATGGTCTATTAGTTATTTCATCTTTTATATCAGGATTTTTTAATGATTTTTTATTTTTCTTTTTAAAATTAAGGGATTCTAAATCTTTCTTGCTATAAATCCCAGAGAGTTTCCTTTCTGGATAATCCGTATCATCCCAGATATAATAGTCTATTCCATTAGTGTAGAATATTATAGGTCTGATACCTGTTTCTATTTCTATAGCTTCTGCATACATCTTAGCTTGTACTTTTCCAATCCTTGGGCTAACACTAGTCTTTTTAACTTCAATTATTGCCAATGGATTTCCATCATCCCCATATAGTACATAGTCAACAAAGCCTATTCCAGAAGAATTGTCCATATGTTTAACTTCTACTTCTTCTAAACAATCAGAACCTATTTTCCAGCCATTTAACTCTAAATTAAGGTCTATATACATTTTTCTAGTTTCAAATTCTGATATTTCATCTACTTTATAAGTTCTATTCTTTTGATTTTCTCTTCTCTTAGATTCATTTTCTTTTCTAAGCCTTTTATTTTCTTCAACTACCTCTTCCAATTTCCTATCTTTCTGACTTAGTACTTCAAATAGCTCTTCTTTTTCCTGGGCAGTTTTTTTGAACCTATTGTTATCCCCCAATAAATTTTCATCAAATTCTATTTCCTGAAATTCTTCAGAATAACAATAGTCTATCCAAGATGTAAATGTAAATAAATTCCTTAGAGATAAAACTGCTTCTTCCCTTCTAACAGCCATAGTTGTATGAACTGCTTTGTTACCTAATTTGTGTATATAGGAAAGCAAGTCTATCATTTCTGGCTCTACTAAAGATTTAAATTCATAATTATATATTAATGAAGCTAAATTGTCTTGATAGGGAACTTTCAATTCCCCATCATTAGCATAAACCCATTTAACTGCCAATTCTAAGGCTCTTCTTGCAAATGTAGCAGTGGCAGAATAGGATACATTCATAAGTCTTTCAGCTTCAATACAAGCATCTACAAATTTGTCATATTTCTTTTCCCTTTTTAAATATTCAAAATTAGAAACCACAGTTTCACCTCCAGATTAAAATAACTCTCCTTTGAAAGCTCTTTGCATTAGGCTATTATAATTGTCTTCCATTAGTTTAAGTGATTCTTGAAGTAGTTCTTTTTGTGTTTCTATAGCTTGTACTTTTTCAGCAAATTGGTTTTGTAGTTGTAGTGGGGGGATAATTATATCTATTTTCTTTAATTCCGATGCCCTAATTCCCTTTGCTGAACTACCTGTAGCTTTTCTACTTATTTCATCTTGAAATATTCTATCGTATATAAAGTAATGTAGATATTCTTCCCTTAATGTTTCTTTACATACAAATGTTATAATTCTTTGACCTACAGAAAACTCCCTAATATTCCTAGGTACTCTACATACAAATCCCATTGTTGCTCCTTCAGTTACAAATAGAACATCATTGGCTTTTGGAAATCCCCTTGTCATTCTTTTCTTGTACAGTTCTTTAGAAATATATTCTACTGGCTCTTTTTTAAAATGCTTTTTTCCAATATTTTTTGCTGTTATTAATAATACTCCATTGTCTTGAGTTGGTGGTGTTTTACCCCTATAATCTATAAACCTTGTGACCTCCCCTAACTTCTTAACTTCCCATCCCTTATCATTCTTAACTGGATCTCCAAACATATCGTAGAATATAGATTCTATTAAGTCGTCTAAAAGCTCTATCTGCTTTTTTCTATTGTCTATTAGTTTTTGTGCTTCATCTAGTACTTCTACTATCTTTTTTTGTATTTCCATTGGTGGAACTGGGATTTTTATTTTTTCAAATGTTGATTTATTAATTATAGGAACTACTGCCTTATTTGCTACATGATTTAATGCTGGTTTAATATATAAAATAGAATATGCTACATATTTAGATAAAACTTTCTTTTTATCTACTTTAATACTATTAACCTGTTGATTAAAACAAACTTCTTTAGAAGCTATCCCAACGTTGCCTATATTTCCTATACAAGTTACTAATATATCTCCTATTTCTGCTACTCTTCCCTTAGATTTACCCTCTTTTGATAAATATTCTTCTCCTGATTCTATACTAACTATCATATTTTCAGTAAAGTTAGAGGGTTTTACCAATTCTATATACTTTTCATTATAATATTCTATTTTCTTTTTAGATGGTGTATTTCCTGTTGAAACTTTTCCTAATTCTCCTAACTCTATCCATTCCATCTTACTTCACCAACTTCTCTATCTTATCTAATCCAGCATATACTTCTTCTTCTAACTCTCTTACATATCCTATTATCTTTTCTGGTGCTTCATATTCTACTTCTTCATATACTATTTCTTTATATATATTTATAGATAAATCATAGTTATTTTCTGCTATTTCTTCTTTTGGTACTAAGAAAGATTTTTCTGTTCTTTCTCTTGTCTTTTCATTTTCTATATTATGGTATCTTTCTATGATATCTTCTATATCACTATCTTCTATCTTTTCTCTCTTATCATCTAAGCTATAGCCATCTGATTCCATGTCATAGAACCATACATTATCTGTTCCACCTATACCTGTCTTTGTAAATATGAGTATGGCTGTACTTACTCCGGCATAGGGTTTAAATACTCCACTTGGCATGGATATAACTGCTTCTAATTTATTCTTTTCCACTATTTCTTCTCTTATAGATTTGTGTGCTTTTGTACTTCCGAACAGTACTCCATCTGGAACTATAACTGCACATCTTCCACCATTTTTAAGTATTCTAAGCATCAATGATAAGAATAATATCTCTGTTCTTTTAGTATTAGATATTCTAAGTAAATCATCTGCCACTGATTCTTCATCTAACGAGCCTTTAAATGGTGGATTAGCTAATACTAATGTATATTTTTCCCTATCTGTATTCCTTTTAGAAAGGGAATCTCTATATTCAATTTGTGGATTTTCCACATCATGTAAAAGCATATTCATAGTACCAATTCTCAACATTGTACTATCCATATCATTACCATTGAACATAGTATTATTGTAGTGGTATTTTAATTCTTCTGAATTAAATAGATCCCCATGATTAGCTTTTAGATATTCACTAGCCCCTATTAAAAATCCTGATGTACCACAGGCAGGGTCTATTATTATATCTGATGGTGTCGGTTTCACTAGATCTACCATCATTTTGATTATATGTCTAGGTGTTCTAAACTGACCATTGGTTCCTGATGTAGAAAGTTTAGATAATAGATATTCATAAAGATCTCCCTTTATATCTCCTTCTAGTTCCAATTCATCTATTCCATTTACTATCTTTTGTAGCATTAAAGGCGTTGGAATTTGAAACATAGCATCCCCCATATATTTTGAAAAGGATGAACTAGAATCTCCATTTAATTTTTTTATAAATGGAAAAACTTTATTTGCTACAGTATCATACATTCTTTCAGCGTCAAATTCCTTGAAATTATGCCATCTTAAATCTTCATGTTCCTTATCAAATATATTTTTTGGTTCTACCCCTAATAAATTTGCTTCTTTTTCACTTTGCACTTGCTTATCATCTAATGATTTTATAAATATTAAATATGTAAATTGTTCTATTACTGTTAATGGATTGGTAACCCCTCCTGTCCAGAAAGTTTCCCAAATCCTATCTACTTTATTTTTAATTTCTCCTGTTAGCATTTTTACCTCCTATAGTACACTAAAATAATATATTAAGCCATTTTATCTTATATTATATCAAATTGCCATGTATTTAGAAAATAAAAAATGACTAACTATTATAATAGCTAATCATTTTTTATTTTCTATTTTTTTAGATTAACACATAGATTTCAAATGTGTACTATATGAAAAATCCTAAAACTACAAAGTTCCATGATATTTATGCATTTATATGGCTGATGTTTATAACCCACAATCTAATAATCTGATTTTAAAAAAAGGAATTAAAGCAATAAAGTATAAAATCATTATAATAGTAAAAATGAAATTCCCAGTTGATTCTTTTATATAAATCATCTCCTTTAGATATTTTTATTCCTAACTCAACTAACCCTTCTTAAGTATAATTAACTTTATATTGTCAGAAATAAAAGTAAAGTGCAGATATCTTTCAAATTTTCTAAGACAAGACTGTATCTCATCTCATTTAATTATCCTATTTTTAGTATATCGCAATATTATAAATATATTGTTTTAACTTCTGCTAATATTTTTTTAAACATTTATGATATAATTCTTATTAGAAAATTTAGTACATAATCATAGGAGGTATTTATAATATTGAAAAATCAATCGACAAAGAAAATATTGAAAATTATAGGTAGTGCATTTTTAGGAGCAGTTGGTGGTTTTGGATTTATGATGCTTATTGATAATATTTCCAAGGATATGAACTTAAATGTATTTCCTATACTAGCAATAATAATATTAACTTTTTATATCTCTATTGCATTACATGAATTAGGACATTTTTTTGCTTTTATTTTTAATAAAATACAGATGAGAATGCTTAACATATCTATATTCTCTTTTATATTTGACGGAGAAAAATGGAGATTGAAATTAAATCGTAATAATATTGGAGTTGGCGGCATAGCAATTCCAAATTTAACTGTAGTTTCTAATGAAAAAGAATTTAAAGAAACACAAGAAGGTTATGCAAATGCCATACTTGCTGCTCCAATAGTTACCTTATTTCTTGCATTAGTAGGCATTTTGGTGATTTTCATTGGATTTTTAAAATATAATAAAAATCATCCATATTTATTAATAACAGGTGGGACTTTATTGTTAATCAATATATTATTATTTTTCAGTTGTTTTATAAAATCTGAAAATGCATATGGAGATTTAAGAGCTTATTCCTTTTATAAAAATGATGATTTTTTTGCTGCATTAATGATATATCAATATTCCATGTTCTCAATAGATTATAAAAATACACGTGTAAATAATAGATGTTTGAGAGAAATTCTTTTAAAGAGCTTTGAAAAAAGAGCAAATGATAAAAAGACAGATTTATTTACAATTTCCTGTGCTACTACATTTATTGATGAATATCTTATTGGTATAATGGATGAATTGCCAAAATCAATAATAGATTATATACATTATTATTATGAAAACAAAAATCAGATTATAAAAGAACAAAAAACAGAGCAACATAGATTATTATTATTACATATAGCCTATTATTTTGAAAAAGAAGGAGAACATAAGAAAGCGGTAGATATCTATGATAATTACATTAAAACATTATCCAAATCTCCTGTATTTGATTATTGGAAAATTCAAGGGGAACAGATTATTTTTAAAAAAGATCGTTCTAAATATTTACTAAATAAAAAGAATATTAAACCGAATTCAACCTATAGTCTATTTAAACAATTTGATGGTTTTTATCATGATGAATTGATATTGAATCAGAGATTATAGAAAATAAAGGTAAGGTCATTATTTCAATACAATGATATGAAAAAATACTTGGATATGTCCTATAAAATAAATATTGAAAGCTTAAGACAATAAGTGAAATCTGATGATAGTAAAGAATAAAAAAACCCTAGCTACTATAAGTTACCTAGTAGCTAGGGTTTTTTTATTTAAAAAGTATTTAAAATTAACATTAATTTTAATGGCCTGATACAGCTTCTAATGCTTTGTATGCATCTACAATACCTGATCCATATTCATATTGATCACCTGCATAATTAGCAGTATTCTTTATAATTTCCTTAGCTTTGCTTGCAGATATATTTCTATTTACAGACTTAATCAAACCTGCAACTCCTGCTACATGTGGAGTCGCCATTGAAGTTCCAGACATATACATATATTTATTATTTAAAAAAGTACTATATATATCTACTCCAGGTGCCATTACTCCTACACCGCCTTCTCCATAATTAGAAAAACTGGCTCTTCTACCACTAGAATCAACTGCTCCTACTGAAAGAACACTGTCATATCTAGCTGGATAGCCAATTTGACTCATAGAATCATTTCCTGTTGCAGCTACAACAATTACTCCTCTTGACTCTGCAGTTCTACAAGCATTGTCCATCCCTTCACTATAGTTCCATCCTCTTATAGACATATTAACAACATCTACGTCTTCATTTGTAGCATGTATTAATCCCTGCATTATATTATAAGTAGATCCTGAACCATTATCTCCTAAAACTTTTACTGGTACCAAAGTTGCTTCTTGCATTACACCTGATATTTCACCATAGCTTGCTATAGTACCTGCTACATGTGTTCCATGACCTTGTCTATCCATAAAATCAGAGGTATCATTTGAAGTAAAGTTTTTACCTAGGGATTTATTTACATAATTTTTTAAGTTTTTATGATTATAGTCTATTCCTGTGTCAAGAACTGCCATTTTTACATTCCTATTACCTGATGAAATTTCCCAAGCTTTAGGAATATTAATCATTTCATAATGCCAAGCTTGATCTTCATGTATTTTTTCGGTTCTTATACTTCTAAAATCTTGCAAGCTGTCTATTTGTCCATCCATTTTGACTACATAATTAGGTTCAATTAATTTAACTTTCAATCCTTTTTCTGTAAGTTTGTCTTCTAATCTCTGTATTACCTTTTCAATACTTTCCCCAGTATCTTCATATTTAACTAAATATATATACCCTACTTCCTCTATTACTTCAGATATAAAATCATTATTTTTACTACTAATCGTAACTTCTCCATCAAATACAGACGACAATAAAGAATCTTTAACTTCGAAACCTGTTTCATTTAAGGTATCTGTGTGTTTTTCTACCTGATTATCAAAGCTTTGTATTGAATATTTACCAACAGGTTTTTCTATAGACACAATCAGTTCACCTTCTACTACTTTTGAATCCTTCATTGAAAATTTGTCAGCTGATACTGATGTAGATAAAGTCGTCAATACAACTACAATCATAAACAAACTTAAAAATTTTTTCATTTTATTATCCCCCCATTTTTTTACTATTGTTAATTTTAAAAACAAATCTCTATCCCTTAAGATTTAAAATCTAATATATTTCATACAAGCATTATATAGTTTTAAAAATTAATAAAACAACGGTATCACCCCTCTCATATTAAAATAATACTTCTTTAAATATTATATATGTTGTATTATACTATTTATTCTATTAAATTCCATATATTTTTAAATCTTTTTTATAAAAATTAATTTTTTATAAACCTTCAATACTAATCTATAATCTTTAAAATAGCATAGTCCCTAAAAAAACAAATAATAGATATAACCAAAAATAAATAAAAATGTCTATTTATTTTTGTATATAGAGCAGTAGATTGTTTATAAAATATTTTATATTGATAATATCTTCGACTTCTGCAGATAATGGCATCTTAATAGAATTTTCAGAAATGTATCTTTTCCCATCTGCAAAGTATTCAAAAGTAGCTAGTTATAAAGTTTGCTCATTTGTTTTTATTTATATAAAATGAAATACAAAAAGATATAGTAAATACTATAAGTGAAATCATTACAGAAGATAATATGAAAAAAGATAATTTGTCTGTATTTTTTTAAATATCTACTATAATAAATTTATATATTGAACTTATTTCTTTATAAATATGGCCATTGCTTTTTTTAATATTTCATTTTCCTCCTCTATCCTAGCTATCTTTTTTAACAAAGTTTTCTTTCTTCTTCAGTCATTAGAGATAATCTCCCTAAATATCTAGTGCTTAAAGGTATTATTTTATAGAAGTTATTAGTTTAAAATGTGAGATGAATTTGGTGCTTACATTTAAATAGCCTTTAGAATTATTGATTTTATTGTTATTATACTATCTTCCTTGTCTCTTTTAGAACTTTATATTGCCTTTAGAAACAATGTATGGGTATCTATCTTTTTTAACAGATATAAATAACAAAAAACATTAATTAATAATAGTAGTATTAAAGTAATAATTGATAAAAGAAAATCATTACCCTTTCTATATAGTATAAGACTATATGGAATTCCAAATAGAAATGTTAGCATAGAAGTTATAAACAAGCCATTTCTTGGTACTTTCATCAACAAAGTGGTTACTCCAGTAATAAATATTATGAGAGTCACAATTAATAATCCATTGCCAAAAATTATAAGTAATTCTGTCGAGTTAAACAAAGTAAAGGTATATCCCACAAACGCATATTTAGCATATAAGTTTGTCATAATTAAAGTTATTAAAGAAGAAAAAATAAACATCATCAACGAAATTCCAATCGGCAAAATAGATTTTCCTATAAATAACGCCTTAATTGGAATAGGTGTTGAAAGTATAGATTCAAAAGTATGATATACTTTCTCTCCCGCAATAGAATATCCTGTTAACGACATTGGAATTCGAGGTATTCCAATTATCATGATGATAACTGCAATTCTTAAATCAATAGTTTTATAAAAGTAAGCATTCAGTAAAGCAAAAATTGCAGGAGCTAAACATTGGATAAAAATACTTCTTTTCATCTGCTTCAAGGTTAAAAAATAACGCAACTCATGATTAAATACTATTATAGATTCTCTCATTATTACACCTCCATTTCATTTAGTTGCAGAACCGTATTAAAACAATACATCTTCAAAATAAATCTTGTTAAGTTTTGAATTCGTATACTTTATTAGAATAAGATTTATTAATAACATAATGAAAACTAAACACACATATATACTAGTTAGATATGATATGGTTTTTGTATTTAATGTAACTACGATAGATATTAAGAAAATAGCTATATATAAATGTTTAGATGCTCTACTGTTCGCTATTCTTACATCTTTTGAAGTTAATGAAATAGATGTTACTACTATAGCAATAGAAACCTTCAAATTAAATAGTAATAAAATTAATAATAACGCTTCATATATACTTAGTATTAGTTGAACGTTTATAATATGATTTGTTATACTGAATATTATAACGAGCATGTACTCTACTAAAGACACTAGTAACAAATTGAATAACAATTCAATCCAATAGAGTTTTTTCAAATCTACTGATGTAGATAAAATTGATTCAAGAGTATTATTTTCTTTTTCTGAGGCGAAACTTTCTGCCGACCATTGTTTTAATAGGGTAATGGTGAAAATAGCTACAATTGTCATCTGAATTCTTTCTGATAAATTATGGGAAAGAACTGGCATTGGAAGCCCAGAAATAGTTCCAATTATCATAATTAAAAATAGCGTATTTTTCTTCTCATATAAAAATTCATAGTATTGTTTTCGTACAATTGCTTTTATTTCATTCATAGGAATCGCTCTCAACTTTCATGTATAAATCTAATAAACCTGTGGATTTTGTAATAACATTTTCAATGTTAATATTTTTAATAGATAATTTCTTTATTACTTCAGATGTTACGTTTTTCTCCGTTGTAATCAAAATTTCATTTTTACTAAGTTCATAATTGATAATTGACTTAATACTTTTCATTGTCTGTTCTATTTCATTGCTTAAATTTTCTAAGTTTTGGGTTGACTGTATTATTACGTTTAATTGACTTTCCATTTCTAATTCTTGAATCGTTTTTGTAACAATGTCTTTTCCGTGCTTTAAAATAGAAATTTTATCACACGTTCTAACTACTTCATCTAGATTATGAGTAGTAATAATAAAGGTAGTTCCATATTTTTCAGACAGATCTAAAATTGTTTCTCTTAATTTTTCTATACTTACAGGATCTAGTCCATTTGTAGGCTCATCCAATAAAACAATAGGGGGATTATGCAATATTGCACGAATTAAAGCAACTTTCTTTTTCATGCCTGTTGAGAAACCTTTGATTGGTGAGTGTTTTTTGTCTGAAATCTCAAATAATTCTAAAAGCTCATCCATTCGTTTGTCATATTCATTTTTTGTAATTCCATATATTTCCGAATAGTATTTTAAATTTTCATAAACTGTTAGAGGTTCATAAAGGCCAACATGCTCTGATAATACTCCACACTTGGCCCTTATTTGCCTTCCTTTTTCAATTGGATTTAAGCCGAAAACAGAAATCTCACCAGAAGTTGTTGCCATTAATCCAAGCATAAGTCTCAAAGCAGTTGTCTTCCCAGCCCCATTATGTCCTAATAATCCATATATTTCACCTGTATTGATAATAAGATTTAAATCATTCAATGCTTTTGTTGTTTCGAAATGTTTGCAAACATTTTTGAAAATAATTTTGTTGATTTTTCTCCCCTCACTTTCTAAATGATATTATGCCAATAGGATATATTGAGTATATTGTCATCTAAAATTAATGTTGCTTTTTCTTTCTAATATATTTTATTATAAATACAGTCATACTACTAAATATAAAGCCTAAAACCCCTGCAATAATCATATTATCTGTCACCAAAAATCCTCCTTTTCGTCTGGCTATTAATCATACACTTTTTCTAATTCCCAAAACGCTATTGTAGTAGTAACGTAAATCATCAGCAGTTAAATATTTAGTATTAATAATTGCATTATCTGTTGAATAAAAATCATAATTGTCAGTTAAGACCTCTATTCCATACTCAACAGCATTTTGGTGCAAATCTGTTCCTGGATAAGGTGTATTGATACTGAATTGCATATTTGCATTGTATTTTTCTTTTAATAGTCGAGATTTTTCTAAAGTATACTCTATGGTTTCTTTCGTGTCCTCTGCATGTCCAATAATTACTGAAATGTTAATATCAAATCCAATATCATGTGCTAATTTAGTTGCATTTTCCACTTGCTTAAATGTAATATTCTTATTTATTGAACGTAGTACCTTATCATGAGCACTTTCTAAACCAAATTGAATTTTTCTACAACCAGCTAAATACATAGACCAAAGCAAATCTTTATCAACGATATCAGCCCTTGATTCACAGCCCCATATAAAAAAAGTTTCTAATTCTAGTAATAAATCACAAAATTTTTTTGTCCTTTTTGGCATCATTGTGAATGTATCATCAACTATAAAGAACTCTTTTGCTTTAAAATTTAAAACCATATATTTAATCTCCTCAATAATATTCTCTACAGTCCTAAAATAAACTTTCTTCCCCCAAAATGAATACGAAGAACAAAAAACACATCTACCAGGACATCCACGAGCTGTTGATATGGTAAATGGATAAACATACTTTTCTAGATTTAATAAACTTCTATCTGGAAAAGGTAAGCTATCTAAATCAGTAATTCTAATAGGCCTTTTTCTTACTATCTCCCCATTTTGCTTTCTATAACTAATTCCTTCACATTCATATAAGTTTCCGTTTCTCAATAGCGAATTGCATAATTGTAAAAAAGAGTTTTCACCTTCTCCTAGACTTATATAGTCAAATCGTAGTTCTTCGATCATTTGGTAGTTGCAAAAATTTGCACACACACCTCCACCTACCACTATTATATTATTATTATAAGATTTAATAACTCTAACTAATGATTTTATTGCTGACCATGATTCATAATAAGTAGAAATTCCAATAATCTTTGGATTTGCTTTCATCAAAATGTTAGTAAAATCTTGCATACTGATGCTTTCAATAGCTAAATCTACGAAACTAACAATGTAATCAGTTTTTGATAAAGAAGATGCGATATATAATAATCCCAACGGTGGCATTGATAGCATTCTTGCAGAAACTTTATTTATTTTTGCAGACCTACTTGTAGGAACGTTAATGAGTAATACATCAGAATTTTCTATGATTTTCATTAGACCACCCCCATTCTAAAAGATTTTTTTGCCAATATAATCAAATAACAAAGCCTTAGCAGACTATTAATTCAACTTGCTCAATAGCCTTCTCTGTATTAACGATATTTATATGTGATTTGTTAGTCTCAAGTGTTGAGCTTGTCTCAATCAAAATTTTATGAATTTGTCTAGAATTTAAACGATTATTCATCGCTTTCAAATATCCTACAATGCCTGTTATATGTGCAGCAGACATCGAGCTTCCGGAATCATAGCCATATGAATTACCTTTAATGGTTGTTAAAATATGTTCTCCTGGAGCAAAGATTGTCTTACTATCATAATTGCTATTTAGTTGAGATGGATAGAATTTTATTGGATTCGTATTAAAAACACCATAAGATGCTACTGGTATCACTCCTTCATAACACGCAGGAACCTGACTTGCTATTCCAGGAACATTTCCAACTGCTCCAACTATTACTATCCCTAACTCAATAGCTTCCCTTATTATCTTACGTTCTTCTAATATGAGCCTTTTAAAAGTGTCACCCTCGCTGTCTATATCGGCTGGATGTCCTATACTCATGTTGATAATATCCATTTTATTCTCAATTGACCATCTAAAGGCTTCTATAATATTTCTAACCCTTCCTGTTCCAGAATGATTAATCACTTTTAAATTAAAAATATTTGCTTCACTTGCAATTCCGCAAATCCCCTCTCCATTTCTAGACCCTGCAATTATCCCATTAATTTTAGTTCCATGACCAAAATCATCTCTTAAATCTAAACTGTTATCAATAAAGTTAAATCCTTGTCGCTCAATATTCTTTAAGTCATTGTGTGAATGATCTATTCCTGAATCTATGATAGCTATTTTGATTTGTTTTAATTTATCTTCGACTCCTTTATTCCAAAGACTTTCTACATTAATCAGTCTTAAGTTCCACAGATAATCCTTATATTTAGCATCTACCATTTCATAGAAATTGCTATGCTTATTAATCAATTGATTCAACAAGATATTCATTACAGCTCCTCTGATTTTGGTTGAAGAGGACTAATGAGAAAATTATAATACTCTTGTTTTAGTTTATTGCAATCTGGACTTTTAAAATTGATGTTTTCATTATAAAATAAGGCTCTTGCTTTACACCCACCTAAACAAAATATCCAATAAAAACACTCCTTGCATTCTTCTAAGGTTCTTAGTTCGTTCTTTTCATATTCATTTCTTATCTTATAATAATTGCCTATATCGCCCAATTTAAATCTGTTGAAATGTAAATTATGACATGGATGTACAATACCTTCTACATTAATACTAATTTCATTTAAACATACACCACATGATTTTTTCTTGTCTAATCGAATTGGATTGTTAAAGCATTTTTGAATGTCTTTAAAATAAATAGTTCCATCTTCATTTGAATTATGTCGCTTCAATTGATTATTCTTCCAAGATCTAACAAGTATAGATTGTTTAACTAAACCTTCGTCAACTTTATTAAACAAAGATACATCCTTAATGAAGAATTCAGAGATATCTTTTCCATCTTCCTTAATAAATACAGGTTCATTAAGGAAAAATCCCCTTGCTCCTAAATTATATGCTAATGAATAGATTTTAGTTAAGTCATCTATATTTTTCTTATTAGGTGTAGAAGACAATAAAAAAGGTACTTTATTATCCTCAAGGATTTTACATGTTTGTATTATTTTATCGAAAGTACCACTTCCACGAATTGCATCATTTATTAAAGAGTTGCTACCATCTATTGAAACTATAATTGAATTACAATACTCTTTCAATTGATCTATATTTTCTTCTGTAATCATAGTTCCATTAGTCCACAAGAAAATTTCAAAGCCCTTAAAATGTGCATAATCTAACATCTCTATAATATTTGGATGTAGAAGAGGCTCACCACCGGTAATATAAAGTATAGGAAGATTATCACTAGTTTTGGATGATATTGTGTCTAAAATTTTTTTGTAATTTGTCATACTCATAAAACTTGCATTGCTCTCATTTTTTTCTATAGTCTTATTGCAATAATAACACTTTAAATTACATACATTAGTAACATCAATATAAACCGTCCTTAATGTCGTGTTAATTTCTTCAACTACGTTTTTAACATTCGTCTCTATCAATTTCTCTGTAAGCAAATGTGAACAAAAATTAATTATGTCATTTTCAATTATTTTACAATCTAATTCATAGTCGGAAGAAATTTTTTGGATAACTTCCTTGATTGTATTCTTAGAATCTAAATTCATTAAGATATCATATCCCGTTCTACTTGTTTTAAACCATTTAAACCTTTTTCTAGACGTAAAAATAAATTCTTCTTCATGTTCTATCATTTGAAAATCACTGTTATTGAAAAACAACTTATCTTCTTGTTTAACTTTTCTCAAAGTATCATCTCCTTATTAACTATCAATTTCTATTCCAACTCATTACGTCGGTGATAATATTATGATACTTGCGTAACTCATTACGATTAATATTTCGTGTACTAATTATAGGATTACTAAGAATATATTGATTCCAATCATTTTCATATATCTTAATTCCTAGCTCATCTCTCTTTTCATATTGTTCAGTTCCAGGGAAAGGTGTATTAACACTTCCAACTACATGAGCTCCATACTCTCTTTGTATTTTCTTAGCAAAATTGATGGTCTTATTTATCGTTTCGTGAGTGTCGTATGCGTGACCAACAATATAAGACGCAGTAATATGCAAGCCATACTTGTTTGCTAATTGAACGCCATTTTCAATTTGCTCTATTGATACATTCTTTTTAATTTTTCTTAAAATGTCATTATCTGCACTTTCTAACCCTATTTGTAATTTTTTACACCCAGCCTCTGTCATTATTTTCATTAAATTCTCATTCATAACGTCAGCCCTTGACTCACAACCCCATACAAACTTTATTTCCGTTTCCTTAATCATCTCGCAAAATTGGACTGCACGTTTATAGGAAGCAGTAAAAGTATCGTCAGTAATATAAAATATTAATGTATCAAATTTGTTATGCAAGTGCATTACTTCATCAAAAATACTTTTAGCAGATCTCATATAAACTTTCTTTCCCCAAAAAGACTTTGATGAGCAAAATATGCATTCCCCCGGACAACCTCTAGCTGTGCTAATCGTATAAGGCATGATATAGTTAGAAAGATTCACTAGTGTTCTGTCAGGTATAATACCAAGTTCATCTAAATTTTTAATCCTATTTGCAATACCATTATTGATAATTTGACCTTTGGAATCTTTATAACATATGCCTTTTATATACCTAACATCATTATGTGATTTACCAAAAATATAATCACATAATTCTAATGTAATAATCTCACCTTCACCTCTAATAACATAGTCCGTTTCAGATTCACTCAAAACATCTTCATAGCAAAAGGTTGCAAATGCTCCACCTGCAAAAACTATTGATTGTGGTAATATACTTTTTATTATTTTACACATAACTTTTTGAGCATTCCACGTTTCATTGTATGTACTTAATCCAATTATTTTAGGTTTATCTCGTTCTAATAAATTAATAAATTCTTCTTGCGACATGGTTTCTACAGCAAAATCAATAACTTTAACTTTATACCCTTGATTTTGTGCATAAGTTGCAACATATAAGAGACCTAAAGGTGGCATACTATTAGACTTTGCAATTTTATCCTTATACCAATTGTTAGTAGGCAGATTAATAAATAATATATCTATACCACTACTATTATTCATACTCCTATCCCCCCATTTTTTATTTACATAAATTCCATTAAAAGGCCTAAGCAACTATCTAACTTTGCTATTGATTCAGAATTATCCGAAAATAGTACCGAAAATACTATCTTCATCTAATATTGATATTAATTTATTCTTTTCAAATAATTTCAATACTTTTTCCAATTCCTTTTTGTCTATTTTGATTTGTATTGATATAGATTTGAATAAATCTTCAAAGTATGTTTGATAATTTATATTATCCCATATTAAAGATTGCTTTTTATTGAGCAATATTCTATTTCCTGATTGGTTAATAATTTGGACTAATTCTTCCTCAGTCTTGTACCAATTATTACATTCCCATTTTATTCGACTATTCTTCATTTTTTCACCTACCTCTATAACTTTAATTTATGACATAGGAATTGCCAACTAATCTTATTGTCTTACTCTCTCAATGGCCATTAAATAATAAATATAACTTAAAAGACCATTGGACTAAACTCTTGTATACTTTCTATTGTTACTTAGTAATCCAATTATCCTGGGATAACTGGACCTGGAATCATATCTACAACAATGGCGCCGGCGATAGATCCCGCTATACTACCTGCTACTCCACCAACAACTGCTTCAGCTATGGAAGAAGTTGTATAGATTTCATCATTTAAATAATTACTGATTAGCATTGGTGTGGTGTAAATTTTCATATCACTACCTCCTTTACTATATTCACTTCTATCCTGGTATGACAGGGCCTGGAATCATGTCAACAACTATTGCACCAACTACTCCACCAACTACTCCACTAGCTACCCCCTCTACAACTGCTGATCCCATGGAAGAAGTTGAATATAAATCATCATCAGTAACTGTCGTAACCGTAGGAACGGTATAAACTTTCATATATTCACCTCATTCTATTGGCAATTCCACGTCATATATAAAACATATTTCCAACAAAGTTGGATAATATGTTCTCTATCTTTTAAAATCAAATAAAAGTTTTCTAATTATTTATTTATAAGTGTCAAATCTAATCCTCATTACCGCTGAATAACTTTGGACTTATGTAAATAAAGTAGGCACATTTTTTCAAGCAAATTTTAAGATATCCTCCTAGCATTATCTTGCCATTGATGAAGAGTAATATATTCTAGAGAGCTATGTATTCTTTCTTTGTTGTAATATTCAAATCCTGCTAATCTAGCAGCAGCAAGGTCAAAATATTTAACCAATTAACTTCTTCTTTCTTTAATACTGAATAGAAGGATTCTGTAGAAGCATTACACCTAAAGGTAGGTTTCGCACTCATAAGGGTTAACCTTATCACTAAAAGAATAAGATATCTTAAGATATTTAATATATTCTTCAAATTAAAAGCTTGTATACTAACTTCCTAAATCAATTGGAAAATCGTGTCTACAAATTATATTAACATCACTTAATATTCTTTATATTAAATAATTTCTACACTAGTTCTAAATCAAAAATTATAAATATTTTTAATCATAAGTTTAAAATGTAACTATTCCTTTAAATACTTTAAATAATTTCAATCCTGTTTATTAAAAATATTATCACCATATATTTACCATTTCAATAAATTTGGACAAACAGCACTTTAATCGGTATAAATAACTGTTTATGTTATTTATACCGATTAAAGTGTCGTTCATCCATTTGGTATTTATTAATTCATAATTTATGATAAAATTATGTCAATATAGATTATTTTTAGGTGATTAAAATGTTCTTAATTGATAAATTACATAGGTATTTTGAAAAGGAATTTAATTTATCTGAGCTTGATAGTATTAAATTGAAGTATTCCTTAGAAATTATTTTCAGTGAACTTTCAAAACTTTTTATTTTATTTGCTTTGTTTTCAATATTAAGGAAGAGGACTGATTTTATTTATTCATTTTTGGCTTTGTTCTTGATTAGAACATTTACAGGAGGTTTACACTTTAAAACATATGGCAAATGTCTAATATTTAGTGGATTATTTTTCTATATATCTATATTTTTAAAAGATTTCATTTCACTTAATTTTACAATTATATCAATTCTATTTATATTCTCTCTATTTACAATTATTATATTTGATCCTATTACTCATGAATCTAGACCTAGCTATTCTTATAAAAAGAAAAAACAATTTAAAATTATTAGTATAATATTATTATCTTCTCATTTTTTAATTTGTTTTTTTGCAGATAAAAGCCCATACTTTATTAACTCTATATGGGTCATAACATTGCAATCTATTCAATTACTAATAGCGAAGGAGGTTAATATTTATGAAAAAAAGAAAATCCATTTTCAGAAAACCATTTAACATCTTGTGTAACTTACTAATTTTATTAGCACCTTTAGCGATTTCCAATACTGCTTCTATTTTATTTTGGGGTGAACCAGAATGTCCTAATTCTTTAAAAGAGTCCATTTCTAACAAATAGCACTCTAAATACTATATAATTTTCTTCATTCATCTTATCATTAAAAATTTCTATTTTACCATTATATTTTTTAACAAGATCTTTAATATTATAGAGTCCATAACCTCTTCCACTATTTGACTTAGTAGAACTTCCTAATTTGAACATTTTATTTATACTTTTAATGTCTAAATATGGATGTTTATTTTTTAATTCCATAACATCCATATTTTTCTCTTTTTTAAGTTTAAGTATAATGATATTATCTGCCACTTTTGTTTCAAATCCATTGTTTATTAGATTTCCTACAATCTCTATTAATTCATAATCTTTCAATTTTGTTTTAAATCCATAATCTTCTATTATTATATTAAAATTTATGCCCAACTTCTCTGCACTTTTTATTTTGCTATATAAAAAACCAGCCAACACTTTATTATCAAGCTTAATTAAATCTATTAAATTATTATCCATTTTCAGATCATCCATATAATTATTCATGGAATTAACAATACTTTCATAATCCGTACTTGTAATTGTAAGCATCCTTAAAGCTTGAACATGGTTATCAAATTCATGTTGTCTTCTCCTTATTTCATCTATTAATTCATCAATAATAGGAAGATAATCCTCATATTTTCTTAATTGCTTTTCATCCTGCTCATTTTTTAGTCCTTCTTTTATAAAAACTAAATTAACATATATAATCCCTGCAGAAAAAACTGCCATAATAATTATATTTTTTAAAAATCCACTAATATCCATATGCCAATATAACAATATAGCTACTAACAATACTAATATATTTAATATTATTGTCTTAAATACCTTATTATTTTCCATAACAAATTTAAACATTAAATTTATTGGAATATGGTTAACTATAAAAATAACCATAATTAATGATATAATCTCTGAAATCATCGCATAAACAAATTCATAATTTATATTTCCTAGGAAAACTTTTAACAAAACTATACTAAAAAGCTGTATAGATATGATTATAATTGTACTTAGTACATATACATATATAGTTTCTATAATCTTTATATCATATAGTAGACAAATTATACAACAAATTAAAAATCCTCCAATTAAAAAATTACAACGCATTGATATATATCTTCCACTTATTCCTGTAATTATTGATGCTCCTAAAATATAGATTGTAGCTAAAAACTTATCTATTTTATTATAATTTATTAATTTATTTGATATAATAACATACTCTACTATATCAAACACAGATATTATAATTAGTTCAACTAAATTCATAAATTCTGCTCCCTATATAATTCCTATATTTTCTTCCAATTGGAATAGGTAATTCAATACCACAAAGATAAATATCATCATTAGTCCTATCAATTTTTTCAATATAGTTAAGATTAATTATATATCCTCTATGGCACTGTACGAAATTAGTAGTTAACTCGTCCAATAGTTGCTTTAAAGTATAAGTAGATAAATCTATAGTTTCATTTATTGTTATAATAAATATCTTTTTATTTCTAGCCTCAATATAAATTATTTCATCTTGCTCTATGATATAGAAATAGTCTTTCTGCTTTAATTTAAGATATATATTCTCTTTAGTCATTATTCCATGATTGATTATAGTTTTTAAAGTATCTCTTACTTCTTCCTCTTGAAAAGGTTTTACTATATAATCATAACAATGTATTTCTTTAAACGCCATTAACTCTCTTGTAGGTATTGCAGTGATAAATACAATAGGGGTTAATTTATAATGATCTATACCCCTTATTTCTTTAGCTAGTTCAAATCCTGAGTAATCTTTAAGTTGAATATCCAATAAAAACATGTCATAATTAGCATTTTTTATATAATTCAAGGCTTTTTTTGCATAACCAGTTATATTTATTTCTATCTTATTATTTATAGAGTTTATTATGGCTTTCAATCCCTTTCCAATTAATAAATCATCTTCAACTATCAATATTCTAGCCATATAATCACTCCTATACCAATAATAACTGTCCATGTTATCTAATATTCTATATATAACTTTGTTTTCCTTCTTTTTTACTTCATCATTAAATATATTTTATATTCTTCTAGAAAAAAATAATATTAAAGAAAATATGCAAAGTTTGAAAAATATTAGTATATTAACTAAGTAAAAGACAAATTATTTCAATGGTACAAAAGAGAATCCTCATATTAATAAAAGAAAACTGGCAAATATTTAAAAAAGAAATATAAATATTTGCCAGTAACAAAAATTAAAACTTCATCTTTATTTTCAACTTTTAATTTCGGAAATTTCTCTAAAAACTCGAGATAGTATTATAGGTGAATTATAGCATAATTTAGTATTATTATCTATTTTAGGTTATCATAATCTCTCAAAATGGAAATAACTAAAAATATATTAATTATTAAAATAGTAAAGTAGATTGAAATCTGTTTATGTTATAATGAAAAAATTATAATAAATATAATTGATGCTATTAATATATTTTTAAACTTTCATATTTGGGACGATACAGCTATATATTTCTTTTCCAGAAAATAAAGAAATATATTTTAATAATAGAAACATCTGTTATTTCGACTAAATATGAATACATAATTATAGAAAATAAAATTAATTCCACTATGTTTTTAATTAAATAATGTTTTTCTTTAATTTTAAATTCATAGATATCAATCCGTATATATATGAGATTAGTAGCCTAATATTTTTATAATTTATACCTAATATTTATTTCTATTATAATATCCTATAATTTTTTTGCATATAAATGCCAAAATAATAGATTCTAGTGCCATAAGTAAGAAAATAGGAATATAACCTAGTATATTTACATAGTGATTAAAAAAAGGACTTAAAGCAATAAAGTTTAAAATCATTATAATAGTAAAAATAAAATTCTCAGTTGATTCTTTTATATGAATCATCTCCTTTAGTCAAAATCTTAATATGGTCTAGAATACCAGAAATACCAAGTATAACTTTTCCCATAAAACCTATGCCCTTGTATACTTGCAAATGGTAATCTTCTCTCACGAGCAGCTGGTTTAGTTGAATGCATAGATTGATATTTTTTATAATATTGATTACCATGAATAGTTTCTGTTATCGATGCTATTAAACCAGCTGATACCGCTGATTTTAATGTACTTCTAACAAATTGTTCAGTTATTTTTACATTTCCCTTAAATGCAAAAGCAGCAATTATTGTCAAAGCTGCAGCTGTTAAGCCGTATAAAACCCCTGATTTTTTATACTCTCCAACATATCTTTCCTTTAAATATCCTGTTTTAGGAGGAATACTTGATGTGGATATATTATCCGTTTTTGACAATAAAATATTTTCGCCCATATCTACTGTATCTACTGTTTTATAATTAGATAATATATCAATTATATTTGTTGTTGATGCAACTACTGTAGCCACTTTCCCAGCTTTTACTTCATTACTAATAGTTAAAGCTTGTTCTTCTGCAGCTGATTGAAAACTTTGTAAAGTATATGTTTTATCATTTACTGTTACTTTTTTATTTACCAAATCATATAAGAGAGTATATTCAATACCATTTTCTTCAACTAAATATTTAGCCATAAAGTCATTAGTAAATTCTGTTATAACTTTAGCGTTATAATTCTCTTCACAGATATTCACAACATTACTGTTTTCCTTAGGTAAAATATGCTTATATTCATCATTTGCTCTAACCATACCTGGATGCAATACACAAATAGATAAACATAACAAACAGGCAATACCTTTAATAAACCAACTTCTTCTCATTTGCATTATATACCTCCTTATATTAGATTTATTTAAATCTAGAAATTAGGGTATAACTCCTTATTAAGAATCCTAAACTTAAATTAAACCCTATTTACTCAAAAAATATCATCATACATTTATCATTTCAATAGATTTGGACAAACGACACTCTAATCGGGATGAACGACATATTTTAATATAACTTCTGTATTTCTCTATACGACAACTTTCCTGGTACATAAAACCCCTTAGCATTAATATTTTATAATTTATTAATAAAACAAGTTTCTATTTAATAGAATAAAATAATTAACTTTATTATGAAAGGGTGATTGCTCTTAAAATTCATAATAATTCAACATTAGATTATGCTGAAAATTACAAGGATAAGATTTATATCTTATCTAAAAAAAGGGGTAGATAAAAATGGCTAGTATCTATTCTTCAGGGATTATTATTACAGACAATGATGGAAATATTATCGACTATAATTCAGTTATGAAAAGTATTTTAAGTGAAAAGGAAATACTAAATACTAATATTTCTTCTCATCTTAAAGAATTAAAAAATTATCAAGTTTTTATCTCAAAATGTGAAAAATATAACATTATTATTATTAGAATAGAAAAAGAAATGAATGCTTTTTTAGAATATGTATTAGATAATTCTTATGATGAGATTTTTGTAACTGATGGCAAAGGAATTGTCTTATATTGTAATCAAGCCTTTGAAAAACATTATGGATTAAGTAAACAAGAGGTTTTAGGAAAGGATGTCCAGTTTTTAGAAGAACAAGGAATTGTTGACCGTATATTGGTCCATCGTGTCATTGAATCAAAGCAAACTATTACATTTGAACAACATACTGCAACTGGTAAAACTATTATGAATACAATAAAACCTATTTTAGATGATAAAGATGAAGTTATATATGTGGTGGAAAATTGCCGAGATATTAGTAAACAGACTCAGTTAAAAAGAGCATTAGAACAAAAAAATCAAGAAATTAAAGATTATGAAACAAAATTAAAATATTTTAACACTTTAGATGACAAGGATTTTATAGAATTTCAAAGTAAATCTATGAAAAAATTAAATGCTACAATCAGAAAATTATCCTTTCGAGATGTAAATTTACTTTTATTAGGTGAATCAGGAACAGGAAAAACCTATTTAGCTAATAAAATACATGATTTAAGTTTAAGAGCTAATAAACCTTTTGTTACTATTAATTGTACAACCATTCCAGAAAAATTGATTGAATCTGAATTGTTTGGATATGAAAAAGGAAGCTTTACAGGTGCTTCTACAAGAGGGAAAGAAGGCCTTGTACAACAAGCTCACACTGGAACACTATTCTTAGATGAAATTGGAGAACTACCTATTACAACCCAATCTAAACTATTACAATTGGTACAGGAAAAAACTTACATACCTATTGGAAGTGTTTATCCAAAAACTATTGATGTTCGTATTATTGCAGCAACAAACAAAAATTTGAAGAAATTAATTAAAGAAGGAAAATTTAGAGAAGATCTCTATTATCGATTAGCACTTGGTGTTATTTATATTCCCTCTTTAAGGGAAAGACCAGAAGACATTATCCAACTAATAGATTATTATTTGGAATTATTCAACAAAAAATATGATATGGAAGTTCAACTATCTAAAGAAGTCTTAGATATATTTAAAAAACATTCCTGGCCTGGAAATATTCGAGAACTAGAACATTTGTTAGAGTTTTTAGTGGTAGATGCTTCATCACCAAATGAAATCATTCACAAACATTCACTTCCCAACAATATTATTAAGGAAACGAAGAAAATAGTTAATCAAAATAATTATATTTTTTACGAAAGTATACCAGAATATAATGAGGCAACAAGTCTAAATGAAAAGATAAATTCCTTTGAAGGTAAAATTATTAGATATGCATATGATAAGCTACAAAGCTCATATAAAGTAGCAGACTATCTACAAATTTCACAAAGCACAGCACATAGATTAATTAACAAGCATTGTAAAAAAGAAAGAGCCTAAATTAATGGAAAAAATCAGATATGAAAAATTTTCAAAATAAGGGAAACTAGTTAATTTCCCTTATTTTTTATTCTTTTATCGAATAGTAAAGAACACCATCTTCCTCTTCCATAGTTACTTCTCCTAAAGCTCTAAGATGTTCTAAATGAGCATGGGCCTCTCCCGCTGCAAACCATTTCTGTGCTTTTGGAAACTCATCCCAGTTTTTACTTTTAATATCCCACTGTAATTGCTTTGTTACTGTTCTCACAGTAGATCTTCCAGATTTTCTTAAAGCTTTTCTTGCTTCGTCTAATCTTTTATCATGGTGATCATAAAGCTCTTCAATTCTTTCACGATGATCGTCTACTAAAAAACGATGGGAAGAAAACAAATAATCAATATCCATATTATAAACATGATCTAAACTTTCTAAATAAGTTCCTAATATATCACCATATTGGAAACCCCAAAATGTAATATTTGGAGTTATTTTTCCTAGTATATGGTCTCCACAAAATAGTATCTTGTGTTCTTTTTCATAAAGACCTACTATTCCTGGTGTATGACCTTTTAAATCTATAATTTCAAAATTATATTCTCCAATTTGAATATATTCACCTGGAATTGCAGGAATAAAATTTATATGAGCTGTCGGACGAAATTTAAATCCTGGATGATCTTCAATATCCAATTGATCTTCCTCTAATCCTTGCCAAACTCCCTGTTGAATTGTATCTTGCCACATTGAATCTAATTTTTCTACACTATTATTTAATAAATCACCATCTATCTTACTTGCATATATAGTTAAACCCATTTCTTCTAAATAAGTAGCTAACCCTGTATGATCTGAATGTAAGTGGGTTAGAAAAAGAATAGTGTTTTCTGGTTTCAAATTTAATTCTTTAAAAATTTTCATTATATCTTCTTTTGTATCTTCACGGTTAAAGCCCGTATCAATAATCATAGACTTTCCTTGATCTTTAATAATATAAAAATTTAGGTATTTTAAAGGATTATTTGGCAATGGAAGTTCTGCCAAATAAATATTTTTGTATACTTCTCTCATAGACTACTCCTCTCAAAGTTTTATTCTTTGCATTATGATAGCATGTTATTTATATAAAATCAAGGATTTCGCCCTTGCTATATCTTATTTATAGTAAGGGCGAGCCCCTTTACATTTTCAATAAATTTAAATACTTATTTGAAAGCCTCGTCTTGAGCTCCTCTTTGAAGAGGTTTTCTAACAACTAATGTTCCTGTTGCTCTTCCACAGAGAACTGGCTCTTCTAATACATTTGCTGCAGATAATGCAAGATTATCATCTTTAGCTAATTCAATAACTTTATAAGCTTCAAATTTACAAACTCTAGAAGAACCACCACGTTCCTCAATCCATCCATGATATTCCATAAAGTCTCCAGAATAAACTGGGGCCAAGAACTCTACATCTTTATAGCTAATAAATAAACTCTCATCTCCATCATTACGAATCATTAATTCAGTTCCTACATCACCCCAAAAGTCTAAAATACGAGACCCATTTACTAATTCTCCAGCATAATGTGCATCCCTAGCTGACATCCTCACTCTTAAAACAACTTTTTTACCAATCATTTTTCTTCCCCCTTTAATTTTTTTATTTAAGTACTCCTATGAAGAACAATCTTTATTATCTAAATAAAGAACCTCCAACAATCATCTTTTGAATTTCGTTGGTTCCTTCATAGATTTGAGTAATTTTAGCATCTCTCATCATTCTTTCTACATGATATTCTTTCATATATCCATTTCCGCCCAACATTTGAACTGCTTCTGTAGTAACTTCCATTGCTATATTTGTACATGCATATTTTGCCATAGCCGCTGGAATACCAAAAGGCCTACCTTTATCTTTTTCAATTGCTGCTTTATACAATAATAATCTTGCCTGTTCAATCTTTATTTTTAGTTCTGCCATTTTAAATGATAAGTATTGATTTTTATAAATTGGTTTTCCAAATTGTTCTCTTTCCATCATATATTTTCTTGCAATTTCAAAAGCTCCCTCTGCAATTCCTAGACCTTGAGCTGCTACTCCAATTCTCCCTCCATCAAGAGTACTCATAGCAATCTTAAATCCTTCACCTTCTTTTCCTAATAGATTTTCTGCTGGAACTTTTACATTTTCAAAAAATACTTCAGATACTTGTGCAGATTTAATCCCCATTTTATTTTCTATTTTCCCAACAGTAATTCCTGGTGTATTCATGTCTACTACAAAAGCAGAAAGTCCTCTTGTCTTTGCCTCTGGATTAGTACTTGCTACAACAAAATAGTACCCAGCTAAAGGTCCATTTGTAGTAAAACATTTTGATCCATTTAAAATATAGTAATTGCCTTTTTTCTTAGCGGTTGTAACTACCCCTGCAGCATCAGAGCCTGCATTTGGTTCCGTTAATCCAAAAGCTCCTAATGTCTTACCAGATAAGACAGGCGGTAGAAATCTTTTCTTCTGCTCTTCTGTTCCAAAATTATTAAGTGGCCCACCATAAAGGGATGTTGTAACGGAATAAGAGATTCCCATACTTGCATCTACTTTAGAAATTTCTTCTACTGCTAAAACATATTCCATGTATCCTGCATCAGAGCCACCGTATTCAGAAGAATAAGGAATACCAATTAGCCCTAGCTCACCCATTTTGGTATAAGCATCCATTGGATACTCACTTTTTTCGTCTCTTTCAATTACACCTGGTAATAAATATTCTTCTGCGAACATTCTTACCGTCTTAACTAACTGCTGTTGTTCTTCACTTAAATCAAAATTCATTTTTTATCCCCCTTATTTAAACTATTTTTCTTTTCTTTTTTACGAAAAGAATCATTCTTTTTATAAACATTCCTACAACAATTTTAAGATACGGTTTTTCCTTAATATAATCTCAAATAATTGCCCCTTAGATTTATAGGTCATATTAATTTTTTTCATATTATATAACTTGCAATATCAATGCCAATTATTCTTAAAATAATTAAATGGCTATTTATTAATATCTATACTGTTTTATTGTTTTAGATGGTTTAAATACCTCTGTTCTTTAACCCTTTTTTGAATTGTATTTTATAATAAATAATTCAATTAGTACTTGCCTCTTCTTTATTTCGATATAATAACATAGTAATAACTGCTGATATAATAACTATAGTAAGCCAACTTAGATTTAAACTTGCCCCTGGTACCTTTTCTATAAACTTTTCTAACCAATCTACTTTGAAATTAAAAATATGTCCGTATGTAACAATTCCTTCAACTATTCCCCATGTCAATGCAATAAATGTAGCTACTCGATAACTTGATAAAATCCTTGGTTTATTATCTAAATTTGGCACTAAGGCATAATATAGCACCATTACAATTGCTGCTGGATAAACAATATCTAACAATGGCCCTATTATTTCTACAATTGTAGTCAAACCTGTGGTAGATATTATGGCACTTACAATTAAAATAAAGATTGCAGATTTCTTATATGGAACCTTATTTTTTGAAATCTCACTGAGCAATTCTGCTGATCCAGCAGACATTCCTACAGCTGTTGTTAATGCGGCAAATACTAATGCAATATTAAAAATGATTCCACCTACTTGACCCCAAAGTTTTAAAACTACTTCAGTATAGAGAGCAGAATATTTTAAATCTCCTAAACTATCTGCAAAAGAACCTAATAACATATGTCCAAAATGTGTAAAAGTTAATAATGCAATTCCTATTACACAGACAATTTTAAGATTTTTATTTAAATACTCTTTTCCAATGCCTTTGGATTTTAAACCATTTATAATAATATCTCCAAATATTAAGGCACATAAAATTTCTGCCGTTGCATATCCACTTTTGAAACCATAGGCAAAAGGATTTATATCATATTCAGGAGCCATCTGTGGTCCAATGGGATTAACAATGCCTTTAATAATAATGACTGTAACAGATACTATTAATACAGGTAATAAAATCTTACCTAATTTATCTACAATTCCAGTTTTCTCTGAAATAAACCAATAAGTAATAAGATAATAGACAGCTGAAAAAATTAAAGCAGGCCATATATTTGCTGGTTTAAATTTAGAAACTTGCAATATTGCATCCCATGCTGCTGCACTCATCCTTGGTACGCCAAATAATGGTCCTAGTACTAACATAACCATCATACCTAAGATAATTGCAAATTTATTTGAAACCTGCCTTGCCATAGAAAGCATTGAACGATTTGATTTTACTAAAGACAAATAGCCCATGAATACTAAAAATAATGATGTAATAAAAATACCAAGAAAAGCAAGAAACATTTGATTTCCACTTTCTTTCCCCCAGGTCATTGGCCACACCATACTAGATCCTCCAAAATGCATTGCAAATACTGAACCCCCAACTAAAAAATACTGTAGCCACGAAGACAATTCTTTCTTATCATTGTCATCCATAAGATTCTCCCCTTTTCATATCTCCATTTAATATGTAACCAACTCTGAGATCTTATAAGTCCAAAGTTGGTTACATATATTTTTTTAAAATGCTTTTCTACCCCAACTTTCACCTACTATAGGCTCCTGATTAAACTTTTTAAAACAGAGAATAACTATTTTCATTTTAATTATCTCTATAATTAATTTGTTCCTTATTCTAAATTTCCTAGAAAAAACCTTTCTCACTAAGCTCTTTAAATTCTTCATCACTTAAATTAAATATTTCTTGGGTATGCTGCCCTAAAAGTGGAGATGGAGATTCTACTGCTCCTGGTGTTTCTGACAACTTAACAGTTACACCTTGGAAACTTGTTTTGCCCATAGTTGGATGATCCACTTCTACCATCATATCCCTTGCTTTAATTTGAGGATGCTCTATAGCTTCTTTCATATTTAATACTACACCACATGGAATTCCTACCTTACCAAATAAATCATCTATATCTTGTTTATTTCTTTTACCTACCCAATCTCGGATTGTATCTTGCAAATCTCCTATATAGTTTTGACATCGAAGGTCATTAGTTTTGAACTTTGGATTTTCAAGAAGCTCCTCATGTCCAATTGTCTTACAGAAGATTTCAAATAAATTATCATTTCCTACTCCTATGGCAACATACCCATCTTTTGCTTTAAAAATATCAAACGGAGCAATGGATGGATCAATATTTCCCTGCCTATCTGGTATATATCCGCCTACAGTATATTTTACAATGGAGTTTTCTAGTAAGCTAAATATTGTATCTAGCATAGCAACATCAACATGTTGACCTTTACCTGTTTTTTCTCTAGAATAAAGAGCTAAAAGTATGCCTACACAAAGAAATGTACCTGTAACATTGTCTGCAATAGATGCTCCTACTTTAGTAGGTATTCCTTCTGGAAAACCTGTTATATTTACAAGTCCACCCATAGATTGAGCAACAATATCATAACAAGGCCTATTTGACCATGGTCCTGTTTGACCAAATCCAGAGCTAGAACCATATATTAACCTAGGATTTATCTTGCTAAGAGTTTCATAATCAACTTTTAATCTTTTTGCTACTCCTGCCCTATAGTTTTCAATAACCACATCTGCCTCTTTTACTAGTTCATAGAACATTTCTCTTGCTTGTTCGTTTTTTAAATTTAAAGTAATACCTTTTTTATTCCTATTTAAAAATGCAAAAAAGCCACTTTCCCCACTTTTTTTATCAAAAGGTCCCCATGTTCTCAATTGATCCCCATTTGGTGGTTCAATCTTCAATACTTCTGCACCATGATCTGCTAACAACATTCCACAAAATGGACCATTGTAAGCATGGCATAGTTCTATAACCTTCACCCCATCTAATGCTTTTGCCATTTCTTTTCTTTCCCCCTTTTTAATAAAAATGAAATTTTCCTTAATGTTTTATCTCTACCTATATAACTTGCAATATCAATGCCAATTGTTTTAGATTTGTCAAATGGCTATTTATTAATATCTGTACTGTTTTATTTTTTAGGGAAAAGAATGTTTCTATATTTTTTTAACTCTTTTTTGAATTATATTTTATATATAAGTCATTTTTGCGTCATTTTTATTATCTTCTTAAAAAAATAAAAGCTATGTGCAAATTTAATTTGCACATAGCTTTTATTTTTTTATTGCTCTACAGTTCTAGAGGATACTAAATCTATTCCTGTATCTAGTATATTTTCGATTATTATTTCTCCTTCTTTTACTGGTGCCTTCACTTCTATGTTATTTATAACCTTCATTGATTCCATCATTTTGCCTTTAGGTATTCCACCTTTAGTTACTACTGGAAGTCTATTTAAATGGTCACTTTTTAATTTGACAGTACTTGTTATAACTCTTGTTGGATTGGTTACTTCTTTTATTCCATATTCTGCTCCTCTTTTACAAGTATTGCCTTCTACACTGTAACCTTTTAAGCTGGTTTCATCTTTTCTTATAGTCAATCTACATCCTCTAGGGCAAACTATACAAACCTTTTCATATACATCCATTTTATTTACCTCCCTTTTGGACAGATACTCTTAAACTTTCTATGTCTTCTTTCAAGTCAGATGCATTTATTTTTATTTCTTCCATTTCTCCTGGAGTAAATTGTATCTTTTTTATTTCCTTTATAGATTTATCTCCATTTTCAAGTACTAGTTTGGCATCTTTAAATATATCTGTAACTCTCATAAATAAAGTTATATCATCTTCTACATTTTCCACTCTTATTTGCTGTGGTACTATATATCTAACACCTTCTCCTGCTATAGTTTCTACAATATGAGAATCTTCTTTTAGTTCATCTTTAACAAATTTTGCTGCATATTTACCAGCTTTTCTACTTTCTCTAGTTACATTGTCAACTAAATCATGGACATGTACTACATTCCCACAGGCAAATATACCTTTTACACTAGTTTCCATAGATTCATTAACTATTGGTCCATTAGTAATAGGATCTATTTCTATATTAGCTTGATTAGATAATTCATTTTCTGGAATAAGACCTACTGAAAGAAGTAATGTATCACATTCATATTCTACTTCACTTCCTGGTATAGGTTTTCTATTTTCATCTACTTTTGCTACTACTACTCCTTCCAATCTATCTTTCCCTTTTATATCCACTATTGTATGGCTTAAAAGTAATGGTATATTAAAGTCATCTAAACATTGAACTATGTTCCTTGTAAGTCCACCTGAATAAGGCATCAATTCAACTACTGCTTCTACTTTTGCTCCTTCTAAAGTCATTCTTCTAGCCATTATAAGGCCAATATCACCTGAACCTAATATAACTACTTTTTTACCAACTTGATAACCTTCCATATTTACAAATCTTTGAGCTGTACCTGCTGTAAATATTCCTGATGGCCTTGTTCCTGGAATAGTTATGGCTCCCCTAGGTCTTTCTCTACAGCCCATAGCTAATACAATAGCTTCAGCTTTTATTTCTATAAATCCATCCTCTTTATTAATTGCTTCTATATTTTTATTTTCGTCTATATGAAGTACCATAGTATCTAATTTATATTCGATTCCCATTCCCTTAAGTTCACGGATAAATCTTTCTGAATACTGTGGACCTGTCAATTCTTCTTTAAATACATGAAGTCCAAATCCATTATGAATACATTGTTGGAGTATTCCACCAAGCTCTTTATCTCTTTCTATAACTAATATATTTTCCACACCATTTTTTCTAGCTTCAATTGCTGCTGCTAAACCAGCTGGGCCTCCACCAATGACTACAATTTCATAGCTCTTCATTTTTCTGCCCCCTTACTTTTCTTCATTTTCGATTTCTTTTGTTTCTCCTGTGAGTATATAAGAACCTGTCTTATCTTTAACTATATCTGTCATATCTTTATTTAACTCTCTAGCTAATATTTCCATTACTCTAGGCATGCAAAAACCACCTTGACATCTTCCGAATCCAGCCTTGGTTCTTCTTTTAACTCCATCGACAGTAGTAGCACCTGCATTTCTATTTATACAGTCAATTATTTCACCTTCTGTTACAGTTTCACATCTACAAATTATCTTCCCATAGCTTGGGTCTTTCTTTATTAGTTCAGCTTTTTCTTCATTTGATAATTCTGCAAATCTTATTACCTTTCTTCTTCTAGGATTAAAGTCTTTTTTCTCTTCTAAACCAGCCGATATATTCTTAACTATTTCAACTACATATTCTGCTATTGCTGGAGAAGATGTAAGACCTGGAGATTTAATTCCTCCAACATTTATAAATCCTTTTGCTACTTTAGATTCTTCTATAATAAAATCTCCTGTATCTGGTTCTGCCCTTATGCCTGTAAAATTAGTTATATTCTTATTGAAAGGTATTCCATCTATACTCTTTTGTGCTGTTTGTTTAATCATTTCCAATCTATAACCAGTAGTTTCAGTAGCATCCTTATTTGGTGATATTTCATTGTCTGGACCTACTATTATATTTCCATGAGCTGTAGGAGATATTACTACTCCTTTTCCAAACTTTCTAGGACATTGGAATACTACAGTATTCATTATTCTCCCTGCATTTTTATCAAGTAAATAATATTGACCGCTTCTTGGTGTTATTTTAAAACTATTGTCTCCTACCATTCTGCTTATTTCATCCGCATATACACCAGCACAGTTTATAATGTACTTTGCTTCTATTTCTTTTTCATTAGTTTTTATTTTATATCCATTATCCATACTTTCTATATCTTTTACTTCAGTATTTAACATAAGTTCTGCACCATTATCCATGGCATTTTCAGCTAATCCTATAGCTAATTCCCAAGGACTTATAATTCCTGCTGTAGGGGCATAAAGAGCTCTAACTACATCTTTCCCTATATTTGGTTCTAATTCTTCTATTCTCTCTCTATCTATTATTTCTAGATTAGGTACTTTATTTTTCTTTCCTCTTTCATAAAGTTCTTCAATAGTTTCCATATCTTCTTCGTTGAAACCTAATACTAGAGAACCTTTTCTTTTAAAAGTTACATCTAATTCTTCACATACTTTATCAAACATAGGATTTCCTTTTACATTAAAATAGGCCATTTTTGTATCAGGCTTTGCATCATAGCCTGCATGAACTATACCTGTATTAGCTTTAGTTGCACCACTAGATATGTCATTGTCTTTTTCTAAAATAACAATGTCTAAATTATATCTTGATAATTCCCTTGCTATAAATGTACCTATTATACCTGCACCTATTATGGCTATATCATACATTTATATCTCTCCTTTCTTTACATATACCAAACTTTTTCATCACTCGTTGATATGGCTACTGCTCCAGAATTTAAGCTTCCAATTACATCTTCCTTATCCTTTATTAAACCACCTGTTATAATTGGTCTTCTAGTTTCTAAAACTACTTTTTTTACAATCTTAGGCATTATCCCTGGAAGTATTTCAACAGCATTAGGCTCTGTGTTTTTTATATTCCTTATGCCTGTGTCTAAGGATAGAGAATCTAGTACAAAAAGTCTTTGAATAGCAAAAATATCTAGATCCTGTGAATATTTAATGAGATTGCTTTTAGTAGTAATTATTCCATGAGGATTTATATTTTTAGCTACATATTCTAATCCCCAATGATCCTTAGATACTCCATCTATTAAATCTAGATGTATATATATTGCCTTATTATTTTCTCTTACTTTATTAACTATATCTCTTAAATTTACAATGTTTCCCGCAAGTAAGAAAATGTTTTCACATGGAGAACTAATAGCTTTATCTAAATTATTTAAATCATTAACAGCTGCTATAATAGGATTCGATTCTAATCGCTTGAAAAAACTAGTATCCAAAATAATACCTCCTCAAGGAATTTACTTTTTTTTACTATAGTAAAAAACAAAAAAGTGTACCAAAAATCTGTCTCCAGATTTCCAGATACACTCTCATTTTCTCACCACAATATTTATTTTAATTACATTATATCATCTTTATACATATTTGTAAATAAAACATTTTTTTAGTCGAATATACCGACTATACATTATACCTTTTAGCTATTTTTATTATCTAATTTAGGATAGCCTAGCCTATCTAATACTAAATTATAACCATTTACTCCATAATTCAATGATCTACTTATTCTACTTATAGTAGCAGTACTTGCACCTGTTTTTTCTTCAATTTCATTATAAGTTTTATTCATTCTAAGTAGTTTAGCCACTTCAAGTCTTTGTGCAATGGCTTGTATTTCCTTTACAGTACATATATCTTCAAAGAAGCGATAACATTCCTCCACATTTTCAAGTTCTAATACAGCTTCGAATAATCCATCTACTTGTTCATTTTTTATCCTTGATTCATAGTCCATAAAAATCCCTCCTTTATTTCTTTACATCCATTATTCTATTTTTTTCTTCAAATACCTTCTCTATGACAAAAATTTAAATTCTTTTAAATATTTTTGAAAAAAGAGCTATCGCAAAATTATCCCCCTATGATATTCAGATTTTCATTGTTTAATCTTTCTACCATAAGAGGAGCATATCATTTTACGATAGCTCTTTTTATTTTTCAGCTAAAATAATCCTTTTATTTTTCCATCTTCAGTTATATCCATATTATTTGCTGCTGGTACTTTTGGTAAACCTGGCATAGTCATTACATCTCCTGTTAAAGCCACTAGGAATTTAGCTCCAGCAGATATTTTAATTTCTCTTACTGTAATTTTAAATCCTTCTGGTCTTCCTAATAATTGAGGGTTATCAGATAGAGAATACTGAGTTTTTGCCATACATATTGGCATTTTATCAAGATTAAGCTTTTCAATTTGTTCAATATCCTTTCTTGCTTTTTGAGTAAAGTCTACTTCGTCAGCACCATATATATCTTTTGATATTTTCTCTATTTTATCTACTATAGTAGCATTTTCATCATACAACATCTTGAATTTCGATGGAGTATTTTCAACAACTTCAACTACTTTTTTAGCTAATTCTATTCCACCTTCTCCACCTTTTGCCCAAACTTCTGAATGCACTACTTCTACACCTAATTCTTCACATTTATTAAATACAAGTTCTAGTTCTTTTTCTGTGTCCGTTGGAAAATGATTTATAGCTACTACTGCTGGAACACCATAGCTTTTTACATTTTCTATATGTTTTTCTAAATTTTCAAATCCTGCTTTTAATGCTTCTAAATTTTCTTCGTTTAATTCTGTTTTTGAAACTCCACCATGTAATTTTAATGCCCTTACAGTTGCTACTATCACTGCTGCATCAGGTTTCAAATCTGCAAATCTACATTTTATATCAAAGAATTTTTCCGCACCTAGATCTGCACCAAATCCTGCTTCTGTAACAGTATATTCTGCTAACTTTAAAGACATCTTTGTTGCTAATACACTATTGCAACCATGTGCAATATTAGCAAAAGGTCCACAATGGATAAATGCTGGAGTATTTTCCAATGTTTGAACTAAATTTGGTTCAATAGCATCCTTAAGAAGTAATGTAAGAGAACCTTCTGCTTTTAAATCCCTTGCATATACTGGTTCCCCATCATAATTATAAGCTACTAAAATATTCCCTAATCTCTTCTTTAAATCTTCTAAATCATTTGCCAAAGCCAAAATGGCCATTATTTCAGAGGCTACTGTTATATCAAATCCATCTTCTCTTGGTACACCATGGGCTTTTCCCCCTAATCCAACAACTATATTTCTAAGAGCCCTATCATTTAAGTCTACTACCCTTTTCCAAACAATCCTTCTTGGGTCTATTCCAAGTTCATTGCCTTGATGAAGGTGATTGTCTAAAAGTGCTGAAAGTAAATTGTGAGCTGTAGTTATAGCATGAATATCCCCTGTAAAATGCAAGTTTATATCTTCCATAGGTACTACTTGAGCATATCCTCCTCCTGCAGCCCCTCCTTTGATTCCAAAACTAGGTCCTAAAGAAGGTTCTCTAAGAGCAGATATGGCAGTTTTTCCTATCTTGTTTAATGCCATACTAAGTCCTATATTCATTGTAGTTTTTCCTTCTCCAGCAGGAGTTGGGTTTATAGCTGTAACTAATATTAATTTTCCATCTGGGTTATTTTCCTTTTCTTTTAATACATCTAGAGAAACCTTAGCTTTATAATCCCCATACAACTCCAAATCTTCTTTTCCCAGCCCTAATCCTTCAGCAATTTCTTTAATAGGCTTCATATTTGACTCTTGAGCAATTTGAACATCAGTTTTCATAATATACCCCCTCATTAATCTTAAAAATTAAGATCATTTAATTTATATAATTATAAGCCTTGAACTTTCCCCACTTTTACTTCGCTTAAAAATAGGGAACTCTTACGTTTAAACGTATTATATTGTCCAAGAACTTATTATCCTTTGCTTATTAAACAAGTATAGTAGTAAATTTATTAATTTTACAACTTAAATAATTTAGATAATTATATTTTCTAATAATTCTATAATTTCTTTCTACAAATTTTATAATAACCTTTTCCTTCATTCATATTTAATACCCTATAACTTTATGTTTACTCTCAAATAAATCATATATTCTTAACTATTATAATTTAGTATACCAGATTTCTTCTGTTTTGAAAATATATAGGCCTGCTACAAACTAAATATAGCAAGCCTATTTTTTTATCTATATTAAAAATCTTATTATAAATAATACACTTAAAACATACATTACAGGAGATACTTCTTTGCCTTTACCTGTAAGTAATTTTAAAATTACATAGGCTAACATTCCAAATACTATTCCTTCAGCAATACTATATGCTAAAGGCATCATAATAATAGTTAGAAATGCTGGTATAGCTTCTGTAAAATCATCTAAATCTATTTCTTTTATTGGGCTCATCATAAAAAGTCCTACTAATATAAGTGCTGGACCTGTAGCCGATGCTGGTACCATTGTAAAAAGTGGTGCAAATAATAGTGAAAGAGCAAACATACCTGCAGTAGATAAAGCCGTAAGACCAGTTCTTCCTCCTTCAGCTACTCCTGATGCACTTTCAACAAAAGTTGTTACTGTACTAGTTCCTAAACATGAACCTGCTACTGTACCTACAGCATCAGCAAATAGTGCTTTGCTAACTCTCGGAAGTTTTCCTTCTTCATCTAACATATTTGCTTTTGAAGAAACTCCTGTCAATGTTCCAATAGTATCAAATATATCTACAAATAAGAAAGTAAATACTACTAAAATCATATCTTTGCTCAACACATTTTCCCATTCAAACTGGAATGCAACTTCTCTTAAAGATGGTGGCAAACTTATTATCTTTCCACCTTCTGGAAGCAAAGTAACACCCATAGGTATACCTATAACAGTAGTAGCTATAATTCCTATAAGTAATGCTCCTTTTACATCTTTAGCTAATAAAACACCCATTATTATAAGTCCAATCAATCCTAACAATGCTTCAGGTTTGGTTATAGCACCTAACGCTAGCGGTACTCCTTCTCCTTGAACTACTATCCCTGCTGAATTAAGTCCTATAAAAGCTATAAATAATCCAATTCCAACTGAAACTGCTTTTTTTAAATTCATAGGAATAGCATCAAAAATAGCTTCTCTTGCTTTTACAAATGACAATAGTATAAATACAATACCTTCTATAAATACTGCTGTTAATGCAAACTGCCAAGAATATCCCATTTTCAAAACAACTGTATAAGCAAAAAAAGCATTAAGACCCATTCCTGGGGCTAAAGCAAAAGGATATTTAGCATAGAGAGCCATTATTAATGTAGCTATAACAGCTGACAAAGCTGTAGCCGTAAATACTCCACCTTTATCCATTCCTGTTTCTGAAAGAATTAAAGGATTTACAGCTAAAATATAGGCCATAGTCATAAAAGTTGTAATTCCTGAAAGTATTTCTGTTTTTACATCAGTATTATGTTCTTTAAGCTCAAAAAAATTCTCCACTTACTAATCCTCCAATCAAATATTATTTTCAATAATTCCAATATCTTTTCTATAACACATACCATCAAATTTTATTTTATCTATATTTCTATAAACTGTCTTTTTAGCCTCTTCTAGAGTATTTCCTAAACAGGTTATAGACATAACTCTTCCTCCATTAGTTACTAACTTTCCATCTTCCACTTTAGTTCCATTATGAAAAACTATTATATCTTTATCCAAATTTTCTAATCCATTTATTTCTTTTCCTTTTTTATATTCCTCTGGATATCCTTCAGATGTTATTACTACTGTAATACATTCCTTATTTGTCCATTTTAAATCTTCACTTTTTAAACTACCATCCATAGTTTTCTCAAGTATATCCAGAATATCACTTTCTAATCTAGGAAGTACTACTTCTGTTTCTGGGTCTCCAAATCTTACATTAAATTCTAATACTTGAGGACCTTTTTTAGTCAACATAAGACCTATGAATAAAATACCTTTAAAATTCATTCCTTCATTTTTTAATCCTATTTTTATATTTTTAAGTATAGTATTTTCTATTTCTTTTTTTAATTTATAAGTCATTATTGGATTAGGTGAAAAACAGCCTACTCCTCCAGTATTTGGTCCTTTATCACCTTCAAATATTTTTTTATAATCTCTAGCACTTTCCATAGGAAATATATTGTTCTGGGATACAAAACAAAGTAAAGAAGTTTCTTCCCCTTCTAAAAATTCTTCAATTATAATTTGCTCTCCTGAAGAGCCAAATTTTTTGTCTATCATTATCTTTTCAATAGCTTTAATTCCTTCATCTTTATTCTTACATATAATCACCCCTTTACCTGCACAAAGGCCATCTGCTTTTACAACTATTGGGTAGCTTATTTCATCTAAGAAATTAATTGCATCATTTACATCCTTAAATACTCTATATTTTCCTGTTGGAATATTGTATTTTTCCATAAACTCTTTTGATATTATTTTACTGCCTTCTAAAACAGCTGATTTCTTTTCTGGTCCAAATATTTTAAGTCCATTTTCATTAAATCTATCTACTATTCCATTAACTAAAGGATCTTCTGGTCCTACAATAGTTAAATCTATAGATTTACTTAATGCAAAATCCAATAATAAATCTGTATCTTTTGGATTTATATTCACATTTTCAGCTACCTGAAGAGTTCCGCCATTACCTGGAGCACAATATATTTTTGATACTCTACTACTTTTGGAAAGTTTATAACAAAGTGCATGCTCTCTTCCCCCACTGCCTATAACTAAAACTTTCATTTTTATCCCTTCCTTTATAATAGAATAATCAATGTTTAAAATGTCTCATATGAGTGAAAACCATAGCTATATTATTTTCATCTGCTGCTTTTATGGATTCCTCATCTCTAATAGAACCACCTGGCTGAATAACTGCTGTAACTCCTGCTTTAGCTAAAGCTTTTATAGAATCTCCAAATGGGAAAAATCCATCAGATGCTAGTACACTACCCCTTACTTTCTCTCCACCATGTTCTATAGCTTGTTCTACAGCCCATATTCTGTTTGTTTGACCCATCCCAATTCCTATTGTTCCTTTATCTTTCACAAGAACTACTGAATTACTTTTTACATTTTTAACTG
The DNA here is from genome assembly GCF_024623155.1 of Anaerosalibacter massiliensis. Taxonomy (NCBI): domain Bacteria; kingdom Bacillati; phylum Bacillota; class Tissierellia; order Tissierellales; family Sporanaerobacteraceae; genus Anaerosalibacter; species Anaerosalibacter massiliensis. The sequence goes on along the minus strand of NZ_JANJZL010000007.1, from coordinate 35,572 downwards.
CTTTCCAAGCAAATAATAATTCTTCCATTTCACTTTCTGTAGGCTTCCTCTCAGTTACAACTTTTATATCTTCTTTTAAAAGGGATGTATCTCTTTCTTGTATTAATAAACCACCTAGGACTTTTTTCATATCATAAGATTTATAATCATTTTTCATAATATCTTTCAATTCCAAAATTCTAATATTTTTCTTGGAGCTAAGTACTTTTACTGCTTCTTCTGTATAGGAAGGAGCTATTATTACTTCAATAAAAATGCTATTAACCAATTTAGCCATTTCTTCATCTACTTGTTTATTTGCAGCTATTATTCCGCCAAAGATAGATACCTTATCAGACTCATAAGCTTTCTTATAAGCTTCTAAAATATTCTTTCCGCTACCTATACCGCAAGGATTAGCATGCTTTACTGCTACTACTGTAGGTTCTTCAAATTCCTTAAGTATTTCCAATGCTCCATTTGCATCATTTATATTGTTAAAAGAAAGTTCTTTTCCATGTAATTGTTTAACTCCTGTAATGGTTCCACTATTATCTCCTACTTCGCTATAAAATGCTGCTTTCTGATGTGGGTTTTCTCCATATCTTAAATTCCTCTTATTTTCAAAAGTTAATGTAATAGTTTCTGGAAAATCTATATTATTTATTTGATTGAAATAATTAGATATCAAGCTATCATAGTTACTTGTATATTCAAATACCTTACTTGCAAGACTTTTTCTAGTTTCTAAGCTAACTTCTCCTTTTCTTTCCAATTCATCTATTATAATTTCATAGTCCATTGGATCTACTACAACAGTTACATATTTATAGTTTTTTGCCGCAGCCCTAATCATTGAAGGGCCTCCAATATCTATGTTTTCAATTATTTCTTCATGGGTTACATTTTCTTTTGAAATAGTTTCTTTAAATGGATATAAATTATTCACTACTAAATCTATAGGTTTTATATCTAATTCTTCTAAGGTCTTTACATGCTCTTTATTGTCCCTTATATGGAGTAATCCTCCATGAATATTAGGGTGGAGGGTTTTTACTCTTCCATCAAAAGCCTCTGGAAATCCTGTTACTTCTGAAATATCTATTACATCTATATCTGCATCTTCTAAAATCTTTTTAGTTCCACCTGTAGAAATTATTTCCCAACCTAATTCTTTTAATTTCTTTGAAAATTCCACAATACCAGTCTTATCCCAAACACTAATAAGAGCCCTTTTCATATTATCACCTCAATATAATTACTTTTCCATCCTTTAATTTTATTCTTCCATCGCAAAATAATTTTACAGCCTCAGGTAAAATCTCATGTTCTGCTTTTAAAACCCTTTCCTTCAATTGCTCCACTGTGTCATTATCTTTTACCTCTACCACTTTTTGAAGTATTATAGGTCCTGTATCCGTTCCCTCGTCAACAAAATGTACTGTTGCTCCTGTTACTTTTACTCCATATCTTAGCACTTCCCTGTGGACTTTTTCTCCGTAGTAGCCTTTTCCACAAAAACTAGGTATTAATGATGGATGAATATTTATTATTCTACCTTTATAAGCCTTTACAAATTCCTTAGACAAAACTCTTAAATATCCAGCCAATACTACTAATTCTATATTCCTATCTTTAAATTCCTCAATTATTTTCTCATTATATTCATCTTCTGAATTGAAACTTTTTCTATCTATATATAGTGTTTCAATTCCCTCTTTTTTTGCTCTTTCTAATCCATAAGCCTCTTTTTTATTGGATATAACTAATTTTATTTCTCCATTTATATATTTATTTTTTATATTGTCTATTAGAGATTGAAGATTAGTTCCACCACCAGATATTAAAATTCCAATTTTTATTGGTGACATAATAATATCCTTTCCTCTCCTTTTTTTATCTCTCCAAGAAGTACTACCTTCTCATCTTTTGCTTTTAAAAATGAAAATACATCATCTATTTCATCTTTTTTTACAACAAAAACTATTCCTATACCCATATTGAAAGTACTATACATTTCATCTCTATCTATCTTTCCATACTCTTGAATTAGTTTAAATATATATGGTATCTCAATTTCACTAGTATTTACAACTGCTGTAAGTCCTTCTGGAAGCATTCTTGGAATATTTTCGTAAAATCCACCACCAGTAATATGGCTAATTCCTTTAATATTAAACTTTTCTATTAATTCATATAGTGGATTTGTATATATTCTTGTAGGTTTTAAAAGTTCCTCTCCTAAAGTAGTTTTAAGTTCAGGTATATAATTATCTATATCTAATTTAGCATTTTCAAAAAATATTTTTCTAACTAAGGAATAGCCATTGCTATGAACTCCAGATGAAGGAAGCCCTACTATTAAATCCCCCTCTTCAATAGTTGAACCATCAATTATTTTTTTCCTATCAACTATTCCTACACCAAATCCTGCTATATCATATTCTCCTTCTTTATAGAAACCTGGCATTTCTGCTGTTTCTCCTCCTATAAGAGCAGACCCAGCTTTTACACAGCCATTAGCTACACCTTCAACTATTTTTGCCATTTTTTCTGGTACAAGTTTTCCTGTAGCTATATAATCAAGAAAAAATAATGGTTTTGCTCCTTGACATAAAATATCATTTACACACATGGCAACACAATCTTCTCCAATAGTATTATGTTTGTCCAGCATAAAGGCAATTTTAAGTTTGGTACCTACTCCATCTGTTCCAGATACTAATACTGGCTCATTATATTTTTCATTGTCTATAGCAAATAGTCCACTGAAGCCGCCTATGTTTGAAAGCACTCCTTCTGTATGGGTTTTATTTATAATTTTTTTTATAAGTTGTACTTCTTTGTATCCAGCTTCTTTATTAACCCCTGCTTCCTTATAAGTTAATTTCATACCTTTCTCCTTTCTGAACCCTATTTAATATCCATAGGATAGTTTCCATCAAAACAACCTGTGCAAAATAAATTTTCTCCTCCTGCACCATCTATAAGTCCTTCTAATGATAGATATTTAAGGGAATCTGCTCCTATTATTTCTCTTATTTCTTCAACTGATCTATCATCAGCAATTAAGCTCTTCTTTTTAGTAGTATCTAATCCAAAATAGCAAGGAAAAATTACAGGAGGTGAGCTAATCCTTAAATGAACTTCCTTTGCTCCTGCCTTCTTAAGCATTCCTACTATAGATTTCATTGTAGTGCCTCTTACTATAGAATCATCTACAAGTATTACTCTCTTTCCTTCTACATTTTCCTCTAGTACATTTAGTTTTATCTTTACTCCTTGTTCTCTTAATTCCTCACTTGGCTGTATAAAAGTTCTCCCTACATATCTATTTTTAATTAATCCTTCATCATAAGGTATCCCTGAAGCTTCTGCATATCCTATAGCTGCAACTGTTCCTGAATCTGGTGCTGAAATAACTATATCTCCATCTGCTGGACATTCTTTGGCAAGTATTTGTCCTGCCTTTCTTCTAGCTAGATAAATAGTTTTTCCGTCTATTTTACTATCTGGTCTAGCCATATATATAAGCTCAAATAAACAAAGTTTTTTATTATATTTTCTATTACTTTTTATGCATTTCAATTCTCCATCCTTTATAACTACCATTTCACCCGGTTCTACATCTCTTACATAACTAGCTCCTATAGTGTCGAAGGCACAAGTTTCTGAAGATATAATATAATCATTACCAAGCTTTCCTATAGATAATGGTTTGATTCCATAAGGATCTCTTACTCCAATAAGTCTATCTAAGGTCATAAGTACTAATGAATAAGAACCCTTGATCATTTTTAAAGATTTTTGTATGGCTATTTCTATATCGTCTTTGTGAAATCTAGCTATTAAATTAGCAATTACTTCTGTATCTGTATTAGTTGAAAATATAACTCCATTGTCCTCTAATTCTTCTCTTAATTCATTAGAATTTATTAAATTTCCATCATTTGCAAGAGCTAATGCTCCTTTTTTATATCCAACTACCAAAGGTTGAGCATTTATTGAGCTTTTCTCCTCGCCACTTGTTCCAGATTTTACATGTCCTATTCCTATATTTCCTCTTAATCTGTTTAATTTCTCCTTTGGAAACACCTCATGGACTAATCCTATATCCTTAAAATGGTCTATAAATCCATTGTTATTTACTGCAATACCTGCACTTTCCTGTCCTCTATGTTGTAGAGCATAAAGTCCATAGTATAGTATTTTAGAAATATCTTTATTTTCCCTATCGTATATTCCAATAACTCCGCACAAACTCCTCACCCTTTCAGGTCTTAGTCAAGTTTATTCACTACTTCTTCATCCATTTCTTTAACTTCTCTAGCCATTTTCTTTTTATAATCTTTAAGTTTTTCTTTTAAATCTTCATATTTTATTGACAGCATTTGTACTGCTAAAATACCTGCATTTTCTGCTCCATTAATGGCTACTGTAGCTACTGGAACTCCTTTTGGCATCTGCACTACAGAAAGTAAAGAATCTAAACCATCCATAGTAGATGACTTAATAGGTAAACCTATTACAGGTAGAATACTAACTCCTGCTAAAACCCCTGCTAAATGAGCTGCTTTTCCTGCAGCTGCAATTATTATTTCTGTTCCATTTTCTTCAGCCGTCTTTGCAAATTCTATAGCTTCAAAAGGAGTTCTATGAGCAGAAATAACTTTTACTTCACACTCTACTCCAAACTCTTCTAACACTTTAACTGTTTTTTTCACTATATCTACATCAGATATACTTCCCATTAAAACAGCAACCTTCAAAATCATCCCTCCTATATTATTTAATTTAGAATACTTTAGATAATTGGCTAGGCCAATTATCTAAAATAACCTACTCCTGCTTCAAATATTCTCTGGTTCTTTTCTCCAGGAATATTCTTACAAATATCTCTACCAATTCTTTCTGAATGTCCCATTTTACCTAATATTCTTCCATCTGGACTAGTTATAGCTTCTACATTTAATACAGAGCCGTTTGGATTATAATCTACATATTGGCTAGCTATTTGTCCATTACTTATAAGCTTTTCTAATTCATCTTTATTAGCTACAAATTTCCCTTCACCATGAGAAATAGGCAATGTATATATTTCTCCCACCTTTGTATTGCTGAACCAAGGTGAAAGATTTGAAACTATTTTTGTATCTACCATTGTAGAAACATGACCTCCTATATTATTAAGAGTAAGGACTGGTGAATTTTCATCTATATCCCTTATTTCTCCATAAGGTAAAAGTCCTAGTTTTATCAAAGCTTGAAATCCATTACCTATTCCTAGAATAAGTCCATTCCTATTTTTTAGGAGATTCATTGTAGCTTCCTTCATATATGGATTCTTAAAAACTGTAGCTATAAACTTGCCAGAGCCATCTGGTTCATCCCCTACAACAGAACCACCAGGAATAGCAATTATTTGAGAACTATTTATAAGTTTTACCATTTTTTCTATTGAATATCTAATATCTTCTTCATTCAAATTTTTAAATACAAATGTTTCTACTACTGCTCCAGCTTCTTCAAAGGCTATTTGCATATCCCATTCAGAATTTGTACCTGGAAATACTGGAATAAACACCCTTGGTTTTGCATTCTTACCTTCAAAGTGAACCTTTGGTCCTTTAATATAATTAGCATCTATATCTATTTTTTTAATATTATTATTCCTTATTGGAAATACTTTTTCTAATGGTTCTTCCCATTCTCTAATTAATTTATCTAAGTATATCTTTTCCTGGGAAATTTCAATATACTCTTTAGCGTGAGTAGCACCAAGTATTTTAAAATCTATTCCTTCAAATAATTTCTTTATATTTTCTAGTTTATCTATTTCAAGTATTATAGAACCATATCTAGGAGTAAATATTTCTTTTCTATCTATATTTTCATTGAATCTAAATCCTATTTTATTACCAAAACACATTTCACTTATACTTCTTCCAATACCACCTGCTTTAATTGTAGAAGCAGAAAGTACTTTCTTATCTTCTATTAGTTCATATATTCTAGTATAGTTTCTGTCCAACTGTTCAAAATTTGGCATACCTTTTTCATCTATTTCTAATGGCACTAATACTACAAAACTTCCACTTTTCTTAAACTCTGGAGAAATAACCTTATCTGCTTTTCCTGTATTTACTGCAAAAGATACAAGAGTAGGAGGTACATCTAAATCATTGAAAGTGCCTGACATACTATCCTTTCCACCAATACTAGGAACTTCAATTTTCTTTTGAGCTAAAAAAGCACCTAACACTGAACTAAAGGGTTTCCCCCATCTTTCTTCATCTTCTCCTAATTTTTCAAAGTACTCTTGGAAAGTTAGTCTAGTCTTTTTATAATCTCCACCTATTGCTACAATTTTTGCTATAGACTCAATTACTGCATAAAGTCCACCATGGAAAGGACTCCATTTTGAAAGTTTTGGATCAAATCCATAAGTCATTATAGAACAGGTATTAGTATGTCCTTCCAATACAGGTATTTTAGCCACCATTCCTTCTATTGGAGTTTGTCTGTATTTCCCACCAAGAGGCATGTGAACTGTTCCTCTACCTACAGTATGGTCAAACTTTTCTACTAATCCTTTTTGGCTTGCTGTATTTAAATCTTTCATATTTAAAGTCCAAGCTTTTTTAATATCTTCTAAATTGTCCTCTAATTTTTCTGGTACAATTTTAAAATAATATTTCTCTATTGGTTGATTAATAAATACATTAGTTGTTTTTATTGTTCCATTTGTATCTAAAAATTTTCTTGAAATATCAACTATAGTTTCTCCACACCATTCCATTACAAGTCTATCTGTATCTGTTACATAAGCTACTACTGTAACCTCCAAGTTTTCTTCCTCTGTATATTTTTTAAATTCATCTAAACTTTCTTCATCTATAACTACTGCCATTCTCTCTTGAGATTCAGAAATAGCTATTTCTGTACCATCCAATCCTTCATATTTAGTTGGTACAGTATCTAAATCTATATAAAGCCCATCTGCTAGCTCTCCAATAGCTACTGAAACTCCTCCTGCACCAAAGTCATTACATCTTTTAATCATTTTGCTAACTTCTGGTTTTCTAAAAAGCCTTAGTATTTTTCTTTCTATAGGAGGGTTTCCTTTTTGAACCTCTGCACCACAAGTATATAAAGATTCCTCATCATGTTCTTTTGAAGAACCTACTGCACCTCCTAGTCCATCTCTTCCAGTCCTTCCACCTACCAGTAGCACTAAATCTCCGTTCTTTGGTTTTTCTCTTACAACATTTTCCTTAGGACTTGCTCCTACTACTGCACCTAATTCCATCCTCTTTGCAATATATCCGTCATCATAAATCTCCTTTATATATCCTGAAGGAACCCCTATTTGATTCCCATAAGAACTATAACCTTTCATAGCATTTATAGTTATTTTTCTTTGAGGCAATTTACCATCTAAAGTATCTTCAATATTCTGCGTTGGATCTCCACTTCCTGTTATTCGCATAGCTTGGTATATATAACTTCTTCCTGAAAGAGGATCTCTAATACATCCACCAAGACAAGTTGCTGCACCACCAAAAGGTTCAATTTCTGTTGGATGGTTATGGGTCTCATTTTTAAACATTAACAACCATTTCTCATTTCTTCCATCAACATCTACATCTATTTCAATACTTGAGGCATTTATTTCTTCTGATTTTTCTAAATCCTTAAGTAAGCCTTTTTTTGATAATTCTTTTTGCATAATAGTTCCTATATCCATCAGAGATATTGATTTTTCTCTATCTACATATACATCTTTTCTAGTATTTATATACTCTTTTAATGTTTCTTCAAATATAGACTTATAAAATCCCTCTTCAATATTTATTTCTTCAATAGCAGTATTGAAAGTTGTATGCCTACAATGATCCGACCAGTAAGTATCTATTACCTTTAGTTCTGTAATAGTAGGATCTCTTTTTTCAGTGTTCTTGAAATACTCTTGACAAAATAATAAATCTTCAACATCCATAGCAAATCCTAGATCTTCTATTAGTTTTTCTATATCTTCTCTATTTTTATTTATAAATCCATTAACTATTTCTACTTTTTCTGGAGTATTCCATTCTATGTCAATAGTTTCTAAATCTAAAGGAACCTCCCTGGATTCTACACCATTTATATAATAATTTTTAATTTTTTCTATTTCCTTTGTTTCTATATCGCCACATAATATTATTATTTTAGAACTACCAACCTTACACCCTTTATGTTCTGTTAATACTTCTAAACATTGTTCTGCTGAATCTGATTTTTGATCATATTGACCTGGAAGGTATTCTACTCTAAAATATATTTCATTTTTATTTATAGGAAAATTGTCTTTATAAACTATATCCGTATTTGGTTGTGAAAAAATGCTGTGTATTGCTTCTTCATACTCTTCCTTGGAGATATTCTTGATTTGATAATAATTAAGTATCCTAACTTTTTCTAAATCTTTAATATTCAAATTTTCTTTTAAGTCCTTATAAAGTTGCTTTGCTTCTATATCAAACCCTATTCTTTTCTCTACAAACAATTTTTCAATACTTTCCACTGAAAACCCTCCTTTTAAAATTGAAAGCCCAGACAGGCAGGTGTAGCGAAACCTACCCGTCTGGGCTTTTCTCCCTTCGGTGTAATATTGTTAGTCCAATATTTGTACCGCTTGGTCCAGACAAGAATTATTCTTCGGAACCCTAGGTACACTTTCACTCATAGCTAAATGATTTACGGTCATTAGTAGAAACTTTCTAGCCATATTCTAGAAATTATACGAGTAACGATTAAATTATCTATGATTATAATATCAATATTTTTTACGTATGTCAATGGATTTAATAAAAGTATTTTTAATGTTTACTATATAGTAAATTATTATATTCATTTCTTAAACAATTGTTTACTATATAGTATGTGATAGTAGCTGAAGCCAGATCTAAAAAGGAGTATTAATCTATACCTACCATGTAAAATATGGTAAAATATAAATAATGAAATAGGAGGTGAAAAAATGTGGGAGAAAAAACGTATTATAGTAATTTCTTTAATTGTCCTTATTGTTATATCTGTTTCTTTAACTTTAATCCCAAAAAACACAAACAAATCTACTAGAGATAATATTGTAAATCATGAAATGGCCTCAAATACAAAATCTGTTGAAAACAGTACTGAGGATGATGAAATAGCTTTAGACAATGGAGCTACTGAAAATAAGGTAGATAATAAAAGTAGCTCCCAAAAAATAATTACAAATTTATTTATATCAATGGAAACAAAAGAGTTTGACAATAGTATTAATCATCTAAACAATATAGTCAATAAATACAAAGGTTATATTGAAAACTCAGATATTTCATATAACAACCATGTAAATAACAATATATATAAGTATGCTCAATATACTATTAGAATGCCTAAAAATAGTGTTGATAAATTTACAAATGAAATTAATAAGATTGGAAATATCATATCTCAAAGTACCTCAAAAGAAGATATTACAAAAGAATATTATGATACAGAAAGCAAGTTAAATGTCCTAAAAATAAAAGAAGAAAGGATTCTTAAAATACTTGAAAGCGCAGAAAAAATAGAGGACATTCTAAAATTAGAAGATGAGTTAAATAAGGTTATATATGAAAAAGAAAGTATTACAAATGAAATGAAAGATATGGACAATAAAATTTCCTATAGCACTTTAATAATAAATATAACTGAAGTTGATAAATTTTCAAATATTGAAACTACTAAAACAAGTTTCGGTGAAAAAATAATAAATACTTTCAATAATTCTCTTTACTTTTTAAAATTAACAATGGAAAATATTATCATTATAGTCATTTATATATTACCTTTTGCATTAATCATAGGCCTAGTATATCTAATCATAAACAAATTCATAAGAAAAAAATAATAAACTTTATTTATATAAGTTTACCATTTTAGTAAAGTATATTATTGACATTTGCAGAATTAATGATAGTATATAAATAAAATATATATTATTATCCAAAATAGTATAAACATACCATAAAATATCTATATATTAAATCTTTTCGTAACATTCCTAATTATATTCCAAAAAATTTATTATAAGTTTATTATAAAGGAGATTTTCATGAATAGCTCAGAATACATATTTAAACTAAAAAATGCTCTAAATAGTTATTTTGATATAACTGAAAATTATGAAATTAATAATGAATGCCTTCCTATATATGCAAAATCTGTAATTAGAAATGAAAGATATATTGGAAGTAAGAATATAGTTATTGATGCCTATGAAAGCCATGAACATTGTTTAGTAAAAGCTAAAAAAGCTTTTGTAAATGAAAAAGATATAAAAGAATTTTTAGAACTATTGAAATATACATCTGATAAATTTATTCATCCTCATAAAGAACATATGTCAACAATTATTAGTGGAGTGTATATAACTGAAATAGGATTTACTGATAAGGCTATTCAGCTAGGGAAAAAATTTAAATTTCGTAAAAACTATGCTTTTGGATTTAGAGGCTGGTCTAATATCCATGCTATATTAATAGATTTAAATAGTATGAATATATATGTAAATAAAGATGGTAAAAAATCTAAAAATTTTTATAAATCATTATTTCAATCCCTTTAATACTGAAATATAGAGAATATTCTCTATATATAAATAATCTAAAACTAGAAGGGGGAATGCATTATGAATTCAATTTGGCTTGTAATTCTTGGTGTAATCTTAATGATTATAGCCTACAAAACTTATGGTAGTTATCTTACAAAAGAATGGGGCGTTGATAATAAAAAAGCTACTCCAGCCCATTCTAAAAAAGATGGAATAGACTATATGCCTGCTAAAGCACCTGTATTATTAGGGCATCATTTTTCATCTATTGCTGGAGCAGGACCTATAGTAGGCCCTATTCAAGCAGCTATTTTTGGATGGGTTCCAGTTATGTTATGGATTCTTATTGGAGGGATTTTCTTTGGTGGCGTCCATGATTATGGTTCTATATTTGCATCTATAAGACATGGTGGAAAATCCATAGGACAAATTATTGGAGATAATATGGGCAAAAAAGGCAAAAAATTGTTTTCAATTTTCGCATGGCTTACATTATTACTTATAATTGCTGCATTTACTAATATAACTGCAAACACTTTTGTAAGTGTGCCATCTGCAGCCACTGCATCTTTATTATTTATACTTTTAGCTATTTGTTTTGGTTTTTTCGTATATAGAAAAAATGTTTCCTTAGGTCTTAGTACTGTAATTGGAGTTATATTGTTATTCGTATCTGTATGGTTAGGAATGAAATTTCCTCTTGCACTTTCTAAAACAGCTTGGAACTTTATACTTTTAGGATATATTTTTGTAGCTAGTATTGCTCCCGTATGGATATTATTACAACCTAGAGATTATTTAAGCTCATTTTTATTATATGCTTTAGTAATTGGAGCAATCTTAGGAATATTTGTTACTCGTCCAAAATTACAACTTGAACCATTTGTAGGTTTCAATGTAGATAATACGCCTCTATTTCCAATATTGTTTGTAACAGTTGCCTGTGGTGCTATATCTGGTTTCCACTCTTTAGTAGGTTCTGGTACAACTTCTAAACAATTGGATAAGGAAAAGGATGCAAAACTTATTGGATATGGAGGAATGCTTATAGAATGTATTATTGCTATAGTTGCTATTATAACAGCAGGATATATAAGTAAGGGTGAACTTTCACAATTACTTGGAGATGGTGGTCCTGTAAATGTATTTTCAAATGGTGTAGGTAACTTTATGGCTAGTATTGGAATACCTGATCATGTAGGGACTAGTTTTGCTGCATTAGCTGTATCGGCATTTGCTATGACAAGCTTAGATACTTCTACAAGACTTGGAAGATTTGTCTTCCAAGAATATTTTGAGGATTTCTCAAAGGATGGGAAAAAATCAACTTTAGCAAATCCATTTGTAGCAACAGGTATAACAGTTTTACTTTCAGGAATTTTAGCATTTAAAGGTTGGGATGCTGTATGGCCACTATTTGGTTCTGCAAATCAACTATTAGCCGCACTATCACTTATGGCTTTAGCAGTTTGGTTAGGCAATTTAGGAAAAAACAATAAAATGTTCACTATTCCTATGGGATTTATGTTTGCTGTAACTTTAGCAGCATTGATAATACTTATTAAAGATAATATTGCAAGTGGCCAAATTGTACTTGTAGTATTTGGTGTATTACTATTTATACTTTCTATAGTTCTATTGATTGAAGCAATAAATAAACTTTCTAAAAATAAAAAAACAAGTTCAAAAGCATAAAAAAGTGGAGATTACCTCCACTTTTTTATGCTTACTCGATTTTCTATAATTTATTTAAATTAATCTCCTTATACTATCTTTACTTATAAATCTTCCTTTCTTAACAGGTTGCTCCACCTTTAACGTGTAATTGAGCTTCTAATATTTCTTCTTTTCTTTCTAATATTTCATCATTATATAATTGTTCTTCAAATTTTTCAAAACCCATTCTCTCTAAAGTATCTGCTAAACGTTCACCTGTTTGACCTTGCTCTCTATATATTAACATAGTTTTCTCAATTACATCCATTACTTCTTCCTTAGTTCTTAACATTTTGCTTATTGGTTTACCTTGATTTTTTCTCTTACCCCACATACCACCTAAAGTAACCTGATATCCAGTTTCTCCATCTGGTATAGCATCAAAATGACATTTTTCTACACATAGGCCACAGTTATTACACAATTCTTTATCTATTTCTAATTTTCCGCTTACAACCTTTGCTGCTCCCATAGGACAAACATCTTCAACACCACATCTAGCACAACCCATGCACATTTCTGGATCATAATTAGGTTCTAATTGTCCATATATACCTAAATCATTTAGATCTGGTTTTATACAGCTATTTGGACATCCTCCCATACCAATCTTAAATTTATGAGGCGTTAAAACGTCATGCCAATTTAAGTAAAATTCATTATGTATATCTTCTGTTAAATCAAATGTATCTACTAAACCATATTGACATGTAGTCCCTTTACATGAAACAACAGGTCTTATCTTTGAACCTGTCCCTCCTGTTAAAAGACCTTCTTTAGCTATATACTCTCTAAAGTCTTCAATTTTATCAAATGGAACCCCTGGACACTCTATAGTTAATCTTGATGTAAATGTTATAGTACCATCACCATATTTCTCTGCTGCTTCAGATATACATTTTAATTGCTTTGAACTGATTTTTCCATTAACTGTTATTATTCTAGCTGAAAAGTTATCTGTTCCTTTATTAGCTAAAAAACCTAATGCTTTTACTCTCTTTTGTTCTTCTGGACTAATTGTTAAACTTGCCACTATGATTCCCCCTTTAATTTAATAAATTTAAATAAAAACCTACTTTATTTTATTTACTATGCTTCCACCTTCAAGTACTACAGTATTTTCATATCCATAATGTTTTAATCTATTTTGCACTAAATATGACCTTTTTCCTTTATTACAGGAAATTAGTATCTTGTCTTCTTTATCAAAGCCCTTTACCTCTCTATCTAATTTATTTAAATCTACATGAGGTACATTTGGTAATTCAGGAATTATTGCTGCATCCATAATCTTGTAATCATCAAAATTACCTTCTGCATACTCTTGTGGTGTAATACTTACTAAATCACCAGATATTTTATTTAACAATATATTCACAGTATGTGCAAATGGATGTATAGCCGTTGAAAATGGTGGTGCATAAGCTAAATCTAAATCTTTTATTTCTTCTAAATCACCATCTAAGGATATAGCTGTAACTGCTATATCTATAATTTTATCTACTGCTGAACCATCTAAGCCTAGGGCTTGGACCCCTAGAATTTTCTTTGTATCTTTATCAGCTGTCATCTTTATTATAAATAATGATGAACCAGGGAAATAATGTGCCTTATCATCCACTACTGTTACTACACTAATAGCTTCATAACCCGCTTTTTTAGCTTCATCTTCTGTTAATCCAGTTCTGCCAATATTTAATCCTGGTAATTGAGCTACTGCCGTTCCTAAAGCTCCATTATACTTATTTTGCTCTCCATTTATATTCATAGCTGCAATTCTACCAGAAATATTAGCTGTTGAACCCATAGGTGACCAAGCTGGTTTATTCGTAATTCTATTAGATACTGTTGCACAGTCTCCAACTGCATATATATTTGGAATATTAGTCTCTAAATATTCATTAACTTTTACTGTTCCATTTGGCATTAACTCTACGCCAGAACCATCTAAGAACTGAGTATTTGCCCTTATACCAATAGATAAAACAACTATATCTGTATTCATCTTATGTTTATCAGTTTTCACTTGTTTAACTCGACCATTTTCACCAATAATAGAATCTAATTTAGTACCTGTAAATACCATTATTCGATGTTCAGCTAAATGATTTAATATATAATCTGTCATTTCTTTATCAAAGCCTGGCGGAATAGTTTCTGCCATATCGATTACAGTGGTAATCATCCCTTGTGCTGCTAGGTTCTCTGCAACTTCTAACCCTATAAATCCTCCACCTACTACTGTAGCTCTCCTAGGCTTTAATTCCTCTATTTCATCTCTTAATCTTATAGCGTCTTCTGGAGTCCTCATGAAAAATACTCCGTCTAGATCCATACCTTCTAATGGTGGTTTAATTGGACTTGCTCCCGTTGCTATTACTAATTTATCATATATATATTCTTTGTTTTCATTGCTATTTAAATCTAAAGCTTCCACAGTTTTATCATCTGGATTAATCTTAGTAACCTTGGTCTCTGTAATCACTTCTACTCCAGTCAATTCTGAAAAGCTTTTTGGAGTATTTACTATTAACTCTTCCCTGTCCTTAATTACTTTTCCTACATAGTAAGGTAATCCACAACCTGCATAAGAAATATCTTTACTATCTGTAAGTATTTTCACTTCATGATTCCTATTCTCTCTTTTAAGTTTTGCAGCAACTTTTGTTCCTGCTGCTACTCCTCCTAGTATGAGAACTTTCATTTGACCACCTCGCCTTTTTTTGAGAAAACTAATTAATATTATAAAAAACTCTGTTAATTATTCTACTAACTCAAGTATAGCACTTGTTAATTTCTTAGTAAAATGGTATTATCTTATCATATCAATAGGTAAAACCTATCATAAAAGTTCATTGTTTCCCATATTGAAAGGGGGCGATTTTTTGACCATTCGACACTTGAGGATATTTGTTGCAGTCGCTACTACAGGTAAAATGTGTGATGCAGCTGATCAACTATTCTTATCTCAACCAACTGTTAGCCAAGCAATAAGAGAATTGGAAGATCATTATGAAGTTCTATTATTTGAACGATTAGGAAAAAAGCTATACATAACAGAAGCAGGTGAAAAACTATTACTTTATTCTAAAAATATTCTTACTGAATTTGACAATGTTGAAAAAAGAATGTTAGAAATGTCTTCAAAAAAGAACCTAAATATAGGAGCTACTATTACAATAGGTAATTGTATACTACCAGATGCTATAAATGATATTAAAAAAATATACCCAGATATACAAACCTCATCTTGCATTAGTAACACTAGAACAATTGAAAAGAAACTACTAACCTCTGAATTGGATATAGCTATGATTGAAGGAAATGTTAATGATCCTAATTTAATAAGCATACCTTTTTTAACAGATTCTTTAGTACTTGCATGTAATTCAAAACATGAATTAGCCCAGAAAGATGAACTTACAATTGGAGATCTTAAGAATACAAATTTTATCTTTAGAGAAAAAGGAAGTGGAACTAGAGAATTATTTGAAGATTATATACAGAAAAGTAAAATCCCTATTAATGTAGTCTTACAAAGTAATTGTCCTGGTTCTATAAAAAATGCTATCTTAATAAATAATTTTGCATCTGTTATATCCATTCGATTAATTGAACAAGAAATATTAAATGGGGATATTACCATATTCCGCTGTTCAAAACATTTGTTAGATAGAACCTTTAAAATTGTATACCATAAAGATAAATTCATAGATTCAGCAATGAATGATTTTATAAATATACTAAAAAATTATGAAGATAATTCTAGATTCGACCATTTGCCATCAAAAAAGCTATTAGGTTTTAAATAATAAAAATATCCCTATAAGCCTTGATTGTTCAAAGCTTATGGGGCTTATTAATTCTACTTTATGGATTCTCTATGATTTATTTAGTTTTTTGAAATCACTTTCTTCATATTCTCTTATATACTTGGAGATATCTTTCTTTTTCTTTTGAAGTTTTAATCTTATCTTCCTCAATCGCCCCAGATAATGCTAGTGCTACCTTAGCAGATGCTGGCCCAATCAATTCATATAGAACTGAAGATGCTAAGATAATTGTCATCATTTGATTCCCTATATCTACAGGAAGTATTCGCTGTCCTAGGAATGCAAGGCCAATAGAAACACCAGCCTGTGGAATAAGTGCAAGTCCCAAATAATTACTAATTGTCTCATCCATATTTGTCACATAACAACCTAAAAATGCTCCTATATATTTTCCAATGATTCTAATTAAAAAATAGGATACACCAACAATCCCTAATGTTGAAAGAGCACCTATATCTAACCTTACCCCCGAAATTATAAAAAACAGTGATAATATTGGAGGAGTAAAGTTATTTATTTGTTTATATAACCTCTTATCTTGTGTTGTATTAATATACGTTGCTCCAAATACCATACATGATAAAAGTGGGGATATATCAAAAGCTGAACATAGCCCCGAAATACCAAAAAGCAGTGCAATGGTTAATATTAATCGATTGTCATCGCTCCTATTTGGTATAAGAAGCCTATCTAAAATCATACCAGATAAAAAACCAATACCCAATGCCGCTATATTTAACATAATAGGTAATATAACCGTATCAAATAAAATTACACCAGTTTCATTTGCATTAATAATAGCAATAATTACACTAAATACAATTAGACAGACAACATCATCTAAAGCTATAACTTGTAATAACGTATTTACAAATTTCCCATGTGCCTTATATTGGTTAATAGTCATCATTGTACTAGCTGGAGCTGTAGCAGTACTAATTGCACCTAATAATAGGGAGAAATTCCAATCTAATTTAAATACAAAGTGCATAGATATAGTAACTACAAAACCTGTAAATAAGGATTCAAACAAAGTAATGACAATGACTTTTGTACCAGTTGATTGAAAAATTTCCTTCCTCAAAAATTTTCCTACATCAAAAGCAATAAAAGCTAAAGCTATATCTCCTACAAATCCCATGTTTTCTGCTGCTATTGCAGGAATAATATTAAGAACATAAGGACCTATTAAAATACCTGCAACAATATACCCTGTTACATTAGGGAGTTTTAGCATCTTTGTAATACGGGTTACTAAGAAACCAGAAAACAACATTATAGATAAACAAATAAGGATTATTGTTACATCATTAAGATTATTAAATTGAATATTCATATATTATCACCCCTTTTATGAAAACCGACTTTTTTATAAAATAACAAAATTAAGAATATACTTTATAATCATTTAAGACTTTGATATTATGTTATGTCTAATTAAATCTAAAGTAAAATTATAGTTATTTTGATGGTGATAAAAAAATGGAATGGAAGTGATTTTTTATGTTAGATCCTAAATTAAAGACCCTACTTATGGTGGCTAAGACATTTAACTTTACCCATGCTGCTGAACAACTCGCATTAACTCAGCCTGCAGTTAGCCACCACATTAATAAATTAGAAGAAGAATTAGGTGTTAAAATATTTAACCGTAATAAAGGTAAACTAAAACTAACATCCGATGGAGAGATCGTTGTTATGTATGCAAAGCGAATGAAATCCTTGTATAACAAACTACAACAAAATCTAATAGATGAAAAACGTCATATAACAAGCCTAACTGTTGGAATTACACATACTGCCGAAAGTAATTTTGTAGCAGAGGTTTTGGCTAAATGTTGCAATTTAAACAAGGGATTAAGTATAAAGATAATTACTGAGTCCATAAATAATCTTTATAATATGCTAATAAATTATGAGATAGATTTGGCTATTGTAGAGGGAAAAATAAACGATACAGATATAAATTCCTTGCTACTTGATACAGATTATCTAGTCCTTGTAGTTGCAAATAATAATCCCCTTTCAAAGAAAAATATGGTGACAATTAACGATATAAAAAAAGAAAAGATGATACTCCGTCTTCCAAATTCCGGTACAAGAAACTTATTTATTGCACATCTTGAAAGTCTAAATATATCCATTAAAGAATTCAACGTAATATTAGAAGTTGATAATATTGCTACAATAAAAGATTTGGTACGTCAAGGCTTCGGTATATCCATACTTGCACGAAGTGTCTGTCTTGATGAACTAAAAAATGGTGAGATTACAGTTTTGCCTATTGAGAACTTAAGTATGGTCAGAGAAACCAGTATCTTATACCATAAAGACTTTAATAATAAAGAAATTCTACAAGCTATTACTAAAATTTATAATGAAACAGCCAAGGTATATAAATAATTAATATTAATAGGTAGTGTAAATAAAAGCTCTTTTCTGGAAGAATCAAAACAAGAATAAAAAACCAGAAAAGAGCTTTTTTATGAGTACATTATCAAAAAATTCCTAAGAGAAATGATTAATAATGAAAATTCGAAAAAGCCGGAAATCTTTATTTATATTTAAAAGAAGTTTTTAAGGATACTTTGCAGGAGATGAAAGAAATATATCTGGAATAGAACAAAAAGTAATTTCTTTTTATTCTAGAAGAATGTCAACAAAAGACATACACGATCAAATTAAAGATATTTATGGAATTGAAATATCTGCTGAAATAGTTATCAAAATAACCGATAGGAGTATTGATTCTTACTTATTAAGCCCACTTATCCATTATAAGAATTATTGCCAAAGCTATAAGATTTTATGTACATCACCCTAAAACTTTGGCAAACTAAAATAAAAATACAAGTTTAACATTTATATATGATTCAATATTTCTTGTCAGAATAGAGCTACGGCTCTTATACTAAAAGCACAAACTATTTTACAAACTCTTAATTTAACTAACTTCAAAGTAAACTAGTTCTGATATACCAAATTCTTCTGTAAATATTATTATATAATTTAATATGTCCTTTGAACTGTAATTTGTTTGAATATATATCCCTTGCTTTATCTCTTCAGGTGATCTTAATTTATCTTTGTTATATGATAAAATATTTTTAAAATTATTCTTTTTCAATAGCGATCTAAAGAGTTCAGAATCTAAATCATATAAATATTTACATGTTTGTACAAACATAGCTTTCCATGTATTTACACTAACTTTTTCCCCATCAAAAATTATAGATTTAGGAGTGTACCCTGTTACTATTACATTATCTTTTATAGAATACTCTTCATTAGCTATTAGTCGCTCTTTCCCTATATTTTGATAATCATCTTTTGGTAGTTTCCAAACTTCTTTAGCTATGTTAAATAATTTTTCACCTCTATCTAAAATATCTTTTTCCGTCCATGTCTCATATTTAGCTATATTCCTTGTAGTCATGATATTAGATTTTTCATAATAATATTTCTTCTGTTGAAAACTTTTATTTGACATTTCTGAATTATAATTTGTTAGTGTTAAATTTCCAATAGTATCTTTATATATTCTATGTATATCAAAAGCTTGATTGCCTAATTCTATATTCCATTCAGCTGCCAATTTTTGTGGCAGTATATGTTCTATTGATAAATCATCTATATTTACAATTTCTTTGTGTCTATATTCTTCTATTTTATATAAAACTAATTTAGACATTCCATGTGACTTACTATACATATTTCCTGTCAAAAAATTGTTTTTAAATTCATCATCTCTTGGAAATATTCCACTTCCTGTTCTACTCATTAAAAAATCCACAATAGCATCAATATAATCCAAGCCTTTTGATCTTAATTTTTTAGTTTCTCTTGGCATTACAGCAAATATTTTATTTAAAACATTTGTAGGTATATTACATATATTTCTTCTATATATATAAGATACTATAATTTTTAATGCATCTTCAAATTCACTCTCTGATATTAATCTATCTCTATAAAAATCATCGAAAATTTCCAACAAATATGGATATGTTACTGTTGATCTTATGCTATTTATACTTTCTAAATGTATATTCACTTCTGGAAAATCAGTATTACTATTTCTTATGTTATAGTAATATCGTGCATATATTAATAGTTCTTTAAGAATATCTTCTGAGTTATAGTTATACTCAAAATAATAATTTTTAAAAGCATCGTATACCTTACTCTTATTAGGAGCATGTCCTTCTTTCATAGTTAAAAAATCTCTAACATAGTCAGATATTATATTATTAGGTAAAATTTCTTCAATCTTTATCCAATATTTTTTGTAGAGTTTTGTTTGTTCTTCATAATTTAATCCCATTAAAATAAAATTTCTTATAAGATCTGCCTGAGTAAGGGACAATCCTGTAGAATTTAAACTTTCAAATATAACCTGTGGATTTTCCTCTCTATCTAAAGATATATACACTATATTTATATTCATCATAGCTTTATATATATTTTCTACAGAATGATCTGATTTATTTAATAGTTCTTTTAATATATTATAATTTTCATAAATTTTAGATTCTGTTCTATTGTCATCCATAAGTTCAATATAAGCATACATATCTTTCTCTACTGGATTAAGTTTTAATCTAGATTTTTCTGAAGCATGTTTATTTATAAGATATTTTTCATATATAGATTCATAATTCAATTCTATTGTTTCATCTTCTTTTATGTAATCTACTATAGCTTTTAATAATAGTATAGAGGTAGTTATTCTTTGTTGTCCATCTATAAGTATTCTTTCTGTCATGAGATTTTCTATTTCTTTTTGAACATATACTATAGTTCCCATGAAATGTGTCTTCTCAAATTTACTTTCTGCGATCTTTTCTATATCATAAAAAAATTGTTTTACCTGTTCTTTATTCCACTCATAATTTCTTTGATATACAGGAATTTTAAAAACCGTATCATTGTCTCCTAATAATCTTAAAAGTTTTATAGGATTTGCTTGCACTGTAATTCCCTCCAATATTATTATGTTTTATTTATAATAAATGGATAGTTTTATCCCACTTCAATTCTATTTATCTTATAATACTATATTATCATATATTTAAAGTTATATCATTTTATTAATAAAAGTCCCAACCCCCTACTTTCAAAGGTTCTAGGACTTTTCATTATTGCTCTTACTCGATCATTTATATTTATTATTTCTTCTTACTTGAACCAATACCTATAGCTATACCAATGGCTAATCCAATACTTATTCCCATACCAATATTATCCATTAGAAGACCAAAAGCTGACCCTAAAGCTAATCCTATACCTATTCCCATAGCTAGATTTGCATCTTCCTTTTCTTCCTCTTTATTTATATCTTCTTCATCTTTCATAATAAGATCCTCCAATTATGTCTTATTTCTTTTGATTATTATAGCATAAATATGTTTTAAATAACAAAAATCCTTAACTCCTTATTTAATAAAGGATATAAACTAGTTTATACTTCTAATTATAAGATGGCGTATTTGGCATATTTCTCAAGGTTGACTTAAAATCTCTATAAAACAATATTCCCGTTACTGTTGCTGCTATTATATCTGATATTGGTTCTGCTAAAAATACTGCAAAAACCTTATTTGATAAAATATTAGGCAGTATGAGTACAAGAGGTATAAGTAAAAATACCTTTCTAAGTAATGCTAGGAATAGCGAAGTTCTAGCATTTCCTAAAGCAATAAATGTTTGTTGACAAGCTATTTGTATTCCTAATGCAAAGGCTCCTGCCATATATATTCTAAGCCCTTGTGTAGCCATATCTATTATAGCTTTATCATTTGTAAATATTTTTGAAAATAATTGTGGTGTTATCATAATAAATAGCCAAAACACTATACTATAAGTTACTGTTGAAATACATAAATATTTAAAGGTATCTTTCATTCTTTCTTTATTCTTAGCACCATAATTATAGCTCATTATTGGCTGTGCTCCCTGAGTCAATCCTGATAGTGGTAAAAATGTAAATTGCATAGCTGCTGACAATATTGTCATTGCACCTACTGCCACATCTCCACCAAATTTTTGTAAGTTAGAGTTAAATGCTATAATAATAAAACTTTCTGTTATCTGCATTACGAAAGGGGATAACCCTAATAGCAATACTGGGCCCATTATATGTCTATTTATTTTAAAATTTTCTCTTTTTAATTTTAGATTGGTTTTATCTCCTCTTAAAAAGCCGATTACCCAAATAGCTGATACTGCCTGAGATATAACTGTTGCCAATGCCGCCCCTTTTACATTCATTTTAAATCCATATATAAAAATAGGATCTAGTACTATATTTATAATAGCCCCAATTGACACTGTGATCATACTGATTTTTGCAAAACCTTGAGAACTTATAAAGGGATTCATTCCAATTGCTAATTGAACAAAAATTGTTCCTAAAGTATATATTTTCATGTATTCTAGTGCATAGGGTAATGTCTTTTCGCTTGCTCCAAACATAATTAATAATTTCTCATTAAATATTAAAAATAAGACCGTTAATATAATTGATATTCCAATTAAAGCAACAAAACAATTTCCCATAATTTCTTCTGCACCTTCATTGTTTTTCCCCCCCATTTTAATAGAAGCTCTTGGTGCTCCTCCCATACCTACCAATACAGAAAATGCTGATATTATAATTAAAAGTGGTGCCGTAACTCCTACACCAGTTAAAGCATCTCCCCCTATTTCTGGAATATGCCCTATATACATTCTGTCTATCATATTATAGAGTAAACTTATTAACTGACCTATAATAGCTGGTATTGCTAATGAAAATAATAAGCTTTTCACATTCTCTGTCCCTAATGGATTTTTCTTCACCATTTCTAAAATCTCTCCTTATTCTATTTCTATATCCTTTATATTGTTTAACATTTTATTATTTACTTTTAAAAATAAATCAAAATCCTTAATATCCATATCTTTAATCAATTGTGTTTTAAATCTTTCATTTATCTCTTTTACTTTTTTAACTATGCTATCTTCTTCATTTGTGATTTTTAAGTATACTGACCTGCCATCTTTTAAATTTTCCTTTGTCTCAATTAACTTTTTATCTTTAAGTAAATTGACAGCACGGGATACCAATCCCTTGGATATTCCTCTATTCATACTAATTTCACTTGCTGTAATATCTTTATCCATATTATTAATTAAAAATGTTAACACATCTATTTCTGCTGGTGTCAATTCAAATTCTTGTAGTGATTTTTCCATATATTTTTTATATTTTTTTATTATTTGAAAGTAAATATAAAAAATATTGGCTTCTTCTTTGTGAAATGACATTTTATTAAACTCCTTTCAATATAGTTTATTTTTAAACTATATTTAGTATATAATAGATTTAGTTCAAAAGTCAACTAAAATAAAATGTTTTTAGTGTTTTTAGCAAATAAAAAGTCTTGAACTCTTTATTTCTAAGGTTTCAAGACTTTTGTTAATCACTCCCACTCGACTTTTATACATTTATTCTAATTTATAATGTGTATTTTTCATAGGTGGTATAAATCTGAAGATATAAAACAAACTTTAGAAAAAGTTGAAAGTATTCTATATTCAGATGATGAAGTTATTTTATGAGTTCAGACAAATATAAATTTAAGTATAAATTATTATTTCTTTTAATTTCAATTACTTTAATCAATTACTTTAATTAGATCAACGACTACTGTACATAGTCAAAATATAATAAAAGAACATAATCATAAACAAAGTTTCAAGTTTATTCTGAAGATTTAATAGAAAATAATTCTGAAAATATAACTAATTATCAAAATAATAATGCTAATAACAATAAACTTTACTATCTTTTTATAGAAGCTTTTTTAAGTCTTCTCGGAAGTATTGTTTTTGCTTTACTAAATAAATTATCTAACAAGATTGGTGATTTTAAAAGCTATACAAAGGTTGTCTATAGTAAAATAGATAACTCCACTGCAATGCAAGTAAAAAACAATTCGCTCCACATACCTATTTGGGTTGAATTTATAAATACAAAAAACGAAACAATTATTATAAGGGACTTTAATATTGCAATATATAATAACAATGAATTTATTAATAAAATGACACAAATAAATTTTATTAATAAAGATTCAGAAAAGATAGTTCTTGCAAATAATGGCAATTATACTTTTATTATACCACCAAGATCCGCTGTAAAATATGATTTATATTTCACTTTAAAATATAATGCTAGTTCTAGGGATTTCAATAATTTAAAAATTATATATCATAACAATAAAGATAAAATACATACTATTAATTTCAAAAATTTTGCTGCTGGATGGAATTCTAATATTATAATTAAAGATAAGGATTGGAATAGATTAATGTAAAAAAACCTTGGAAAAATAAAATAGAACCTATGTCAAGGGCAAGCATAACGAGTTTATTTACCCTTGACTCGGCCAAATAAATAATTTTATAATTACAAATAAATTCATAGGAATTAATATAAATTATTTGGTAAATATGTCCAAAAAGTGTTGACATATCATATAAAATAAACTTTTTATTCGATATTAAATTTACACGCTTTTATTTCAATAAAATCTATTGTTTTTTGTACTCTAGTATATATCCTGTTACTTCAAAACTTTCATTTCCTACCATTTTCCCAGTTTTTTTCTCTACAACTGTAAAACCCATTTTTTTATAAAGGTTAATAGCTTCTATATTATTTTCTAGAACTTCAATAAATATATGATTTCCTGCTTTTTCAATTGATTCGCTTAATAATTTCGTAGCAATTCCTTTTCTATGATATTTTGGATCAACATATAACCAAGCTATTTCTTCTTCATAAAATGCTACAAACCCTACTACTAGACCTGTTTTATCCTCCGCTACTAATAATTCATAATCAAACAAACCTTCATTTTCATAAGTTTCTTCTAAAGATAGATAAGCATCTGGAATACCTGCATTATTAAGCTCTATTTTTCTCGCTTCATCGTGAATTTCATTTAATCTTTTCCAATCCTTTTTTTCATAGTTTCGTATTATCATAGTATTGCTCCTTCCCCGTACAATATGTTTAAAACCAATTTTTAAGCTATTATATCATATAGGAATAAAACTAAAAAGTTTTTTATGTACAGTAAAAGAAGGAAGCATAAATTAATTGAAAAATAATGTCAGATGGTATTCCAAATACACGCAAATTTAAGAGTTGGGATGGAAAATTGATGTTAATTAAAATTTTTATAAATAAATGAAAATTACTTTCAATTTATTAGACTTTTACAAATGTTGGTGATATAATACTAACAATTAGATGATGGTAAAACACATCAAAACAATATAAGGGGGATTATTATGAAACTAGTTGTATTAGGTGGAGCAGGTTCTCAAGCGCTTTATGGAATTAAAGATTTAATCAATCATAGCAGTGTTTTCGATGAGGTAATAATTTCATCTCGTAACCTTGAAAAAAATAAGAAAATTGTAGAAAATCTTAATTCACCAATAGTTAAAGCTGCACAAGTTGATGTTTCTGACGAAGAAGCATTATATGAACTTATAAAGGATTGTGACGTAGTTGCTAACTGTACAGGTCCTTACCATATTCTTGCATATAAGATTATGGAAACTACAATAAAAGCCGGCAAACACTATATTGACTTCTGCGATGATATAGAAGCATTCAATAAAATATTTGAATCAGACTTACCAAAGAAAGCTAAAGAAAAAGGCCTTAGCATGATAATGGGTCTTGGCGCAAGCCCAGGATTTTTATCAGTACTAGCATGTAGTGCAGAACAACGCTATTTCGATTCACTAGATGAAGCTATATTCTACTTTGCATGTGATGAGAAAGAACCCGGTGGTCCTGCAGTGCTTGGACATATGTTAGAATGTGTACACAATGCTCCATATATTAAAGATGGAGAAATATTAAACGAACCTTCATTCCGTGAAGAATGGGATTTCGACTTTGGAGAACCTTATGGTGTTCGTAAAGTTACTAGAATAGGCCATCCTGAAGTATTTACATTTCCTAGATACTCACCAGGAATTCAAAACGTATCTGTAAGATTCAGCCTTGAGCCATTCTCGGCATACGAAGGCTTTAGGGATCTTAGCTTAGCAGGTCTTACATCTAATTACCCACTTGATATCAATGGCAATCCTGTATCACCTCGTGACTTTGCACTAGCTGTATTATTAGCACAAAAGGCGAACCAACCAGTAATGACAGAAGAAGAACTTAAGGAATTCTTAAAGGGAGTTACTGCATGTGCAGCCACAGAACTGCACGGCAAAAAAGATGGTAAAGACATGTATTATGTAGGAAGAGTAGCAGGAAACATGGCTCCACTTACAGCAATCCCACTAATCTTAGGTGCTGAAATGTTAGGTAAAGGAGAAATAACTAAAAAAGGTATTATGGTAGCTGAAGAAGCTATAGAAGATGCAGATAAATTCGTAAAAGAAACAGTAAAGAGAATCCGTGAAGATGGATTTGGATTTACAGTTAGCGAAGAACTTACTGTTAGAGAAGAGTATTAAAAAAACTTAAAAATTTATACTTTATTCATTTTTATTTACTCTCATAAAGAAACAACCTAAGGAGACTTAGATTGTTTCTTTTTTGGGAAGGTTTTATCCTTTTAGTAAAAACATATCTAAAAAGGTATTAATATATCATTTATAAAGCAAACTAGAGGAGATGATAACATCATCTCCTTAAATTATGCAACTCATCTATTATTAATCGTTTACGGCTTAAAGACTTTTCTATTCTTAGTTCTCAATTGGTACTACTCCCACTCGACTTTTATACTTTTGGCTTGACTTATAAGCTGTATTTTTCAATGGTTGTAGTATTATGGTTATTTAAATTATTGTGGTTTATTATAGTTTTTAAAATTTATAGAACCATTTTAGTACTATGGATACTAATTAGAATAAAGTTACGTATCAACATAAGATATAATTATTGATAAAAGGAGGATTTTTATGAATACTTTATTTATCACTGCTTATGTCCTTCTTTAACATATAATTAGATTAAGTTTCATCTAAAAACATGTCAAAAGCATTTTTGAGTTTTTTGAGTTTTTAGATTTTTGACACTACATTTTTGATACTATCTAAGGTTAATTTGACAATAGCAAGCATAGTGCTTGCTCTCCATAAGTTTAATCTTAGTTCTTTAATTAGAAAATTTATTATTGTATATACTAGACATAAAATTGACTAACTCAAACATGCCTAATAACGCAACTCCTGAGCTTATTGAATTTAATTTATTAATAGTTTCATAAAATGCAAAGTATATAGCACCTATTCCCGAAGCTAAAATACCTAATATAGACAAGGTATTATAATTTTATATTTCTTTGGTAAATCACTAGCAAATGCTATATATTTGATTCTATATATAGTTAGTGTAGGTAATATTATAAAATTTAAAATTCTAATTATATTACACATATCTATTTTGGAACTATTTCTAAAAATTAAAAAGGCAAGTATAGGTATATAGCCCTACAATCCAATATTTTTGTTATAAAAGTATTTATCAGTGAATATAGTTAAATACTTCATGTCTCTTTGTCGCTATATCTTATGTAAATAAAACTAAGAATCAATGTAACGAAAATTATTAATCTTAATTTATGGTTGAATCTTTATTAAGAATTGTAATAGTAATAGTTATTCTTTTATTTTAACATTCCATTTTCTTCTTGTAAAAATATATATTTTAGTTATAACGATTGAATAAATTAAAGAAAATATTATGAGAACTATTATCCTTTGAAAACTCATAGTTTTACCTCTATCTATATAATTTAAATATATAGATGGGGTAAACCATAGGAAAAATGAAGAAATAAATGTATAAATCTTAATCTTATTAAATTCTTCTTTATCCATATTTTTTAGTACTTTATAAATTATCATTGTAATTAAAGGGACTAAAAATAATACACCTATTGTTTTAACTGAATCCATGTAGTCCATCTTGAATGCAAATATATACATTACACTTAATAAAATTGATATGAATAAATCTATAATAATATCTTTGCGGAAAATTTTGTTTAAATTTTCCGTATTATTAGTTTTCATATTAATTCCTCCAATTATTGCAAGGTATTATCAAAAACATTAGCTCAATTTTTGATAATACCTTTTTATTTAAAACAATTTTATTAAAACAACTTGCTTCCTCTTAAACTTCAAGTTTTTAATAATACCTATGGCAAATTATCAAATATCATAGATTCAACGGTTTGAGATGTCTGTTAATTCTGCTGCATATGTAGTTGTTACTGATGTTGCTAAACTTGATAATATTATTACCTCTGTTAAAATTTTTGTTATTTTTCTCATTATCCTTAATCTCCCTATATATTTCATACTTTTCCTCCAATGTCTCTATTATACCGTTACATTAGGCTTAAGTCCACTGATACTAATTTTTATAGGAATAGATTTAACTATCTCTATATTTCTTTATTTTATAGTTAATTTCTTCCCCATATTTTATTACAGGTGAAATCTTAAATATATAAGAATTCACTGTTTGAGGTTTAAGATTATCTTTTAGGTGTAGAATATATTCACTAATTAAATCCTGAGTTATATCTTCACACTTTAGATTATTACCTGCAAAATCTTTAAATTTCTTATGTGCAAACTCATATCCTTTGATTGTAATAGGTGATATGTTTCTTAACTTACAGTCATTTTCATATAGAAAATATAAGTCATCATAATTAATATTTGATACCTTACTGATTAATAGATTTTTTCATCTTTTGATTATAGGCTCCTTTTTCACTTTTTCCATCTTAAATAACACCTTCAAAAATAAAAATAGATGGCTGTCTTTTGCCATATTTAGTGTCAAAAATCAAAGCCATCTATCTTAATTTAACCTACAATTTAAATTCTACAAGCCTTTAAAAATACAGCTTTATACCTATTCCCACTCAATAGTAGATGGTGGTTTGCTAGTTATATCGTAGACTACTCTGTTTACATGGTCTACTTCATTTACTATTCTATTAGATATTTTTTCAAGGACTTCTAGTGGTATTTTTGCCCATTGTGCAGTCATACCATCTATACTATATACTGCTCTTAAACCTATAGTATAGTTATAAGTTCTCTTTCCTTCATATACTCCTACACTCTTTATATTTGGGAGAATAGCAAAGTATTGCCATATTTCCTTATGAAGACCTGCTTTTTTAATTTCATCTCTAAAAACATAATCTGCTTCTCTTACAATTTCAAGTTTTTCTTCTGTTATTTCGCCTAGAACTCTGACACCTAGTCCAGGTCCAGGGAAAGGCTGTCTATTTACAGCTTCTTCCGGAATACCTAATATAGTGCCTACTTCCCTCACTTCATCTTTAAATAATTGCCTTAAAGGCTCTACTAATTCAAAGTTTACATCCTCTGGAAGTCCTCCAACATTGTGATGACTTTTAACAACTGCATTTTCATCGCCACCACTTTCTATTACATCTGGATATATTGTACCTTGAACTAAATAATCTATATCATTTAGTTTGCTTTGTTCTTCTTCAAATACTCTTATAAATTCTTCTCCAATTATTTTTCTTTTCTTCTCCGGATCTGTTACTCCTTTAAGTTTATTTAAAAATCTATCTTTTGCATCTACAGTTATTAAATTCATATTATATTTCTCTCTAAAAAAACTTTCTACTTCTTCAAACTCATTTTTTCTGAGAAGACCATGATCTACAAAAACACATGTTAGATTATCTCCTATAGCCTCATGAACTAATACAGCTGCTACAGAAGAGTCAACTCCTCCTGACAAGGCACATATAGCTTTTCCATTTCCTATTTGTTCTTTTATTCCTTTTATAGATTTATCAACAAAATCTTTCATATCCCAATAAGGTTTTACCTTACATTCTTCAAATAGAAAATCCTTTATTATTTTTTTAGTATCATCATTATAAGATTCATTTTCATAGGTTTTTATATTATATTTTTCACTTAAAAGATTATTTTCAGAGTCTAATCCTATTATACCTATGCCTAGATTAAAAATTTCTTTATTAACCTCTTCTTTTGCATTTCCTGTAAAAATTATTCCTTGAGGATTTTTTTCCTTTATTTTTTCCATTGAAATATCATAAGGATATATTTCACAATATACTTTAGATTCTCTAACAATTCTACCTGCAATTCTGCTACATTTTCCACCAAAGTCTAATATCAGTATCAAATTTAAGCCTCCTTTTAACTAGCCTCTACTATAGTTTGGAGCTTCTTTAGTTATTAGAATATCATGAGGATGATTTTCTATAAGTCCTGCTCCAGTTATTTTTACAAATTTAGATTTTTTCTGTAGATCTTTAATATTAGCTGCACCTACATATCCCATACCTGCTCTTAATCCTCCCATTAGTTGATAAGCTACATCTCCTAATGGTCCTCTATAGGGTACTCTTCCTTCTACACCTTCTGGAACTAGCTTTTTAGCTCCTTCTTGGAAGTATCTATCTTTACTTCCTGCATTCATAGCTGCCATAGAACCCATTCCTCTGTAAACTTTAAATCTTCTTCCTTCATAAAGCTCTTCTTCTCCTGGACTTTCATCAGTTCCAGCAAATAGTGAACCAACCATTACAACATTTGCTCCACAAGCAATAGCTTTAGTAATATCTCCTGAATATTTTATTCCACCATCAGCAATAATAGGTATTTCATACTCTTTAGCAACTTCTGCACAATTCATAACAGCAGTTATCTGAGGTACTCCTATTCCTGTAACTACCCTTGTAGTACAGATAGAACCAGGTCCAATACCTACTTTTATTGCATCAGCTCCTGCTTTGATTAAATCTAATGTCGCTTCTCCTGTGGCTACATTTCCAGCTATTACTTGAACATCTGGAAACTCTGTTTTTATCTTCTTAACTGCTTCTATTACACCACTAGAATGGCCATGAGCTGTATCTACAACAATTACATCTACTTTTGCTTTAATTAGTGCACTTACTCTATCCATCATATCTTGTGTAACTCCAACTGCTGCTGCTGCTAGAAGTCTCCCTGTTTCATCTTTTGCAGAGTTTGGATGTTCAATGGATTTTTCAATATCTTTAATAGTTATAAGTCCAGAAAGTATAAAATCTTCATCAACTAATGGTAGCTTCTCAATTTTATATTGTTTCATAACTTCTAATGCTTCATCCATGGAAATATCTGTAGTAGCTGTAACTAAATTTTCCTTAGTCATTACATCGTCTATTTTCTTAGTAGTATCTCTTTCAAATCTAATATCCCTGTTAGTTATTATTCCTACTAACTTTCCTATATCATCTGTAATAGGAACTCCTGATATATGATATCTTTCCATAAGTTCTAACGCATCTGACACGCTATGAGTAGGTGAAAGATAGAAAGGATCAGTAATTATACCGTGTTCAGATCTTTTAACTCTATCTACTTCTAAGGCTTGCTTTTCAATAGACATGTTTTTATGTATAACTCCAAGCCCACCTTCTCTTGCCATAGCAATAGCCATTCTTGCCTCTGTCACCGTATCCATTCCTGCACTCATTAGAGGAATATTCAATTTTATTTTCTTAGTTAATTGAGTACCTATATTTACCTCTTTTGGTAAAACATCAGATTTCCCAGGAAGTAATAAAACATCATCAAAAGTCAAACCTTCTCCAACAATTTCCATTTAAACTCCTCCTCTTTTTTTATTATTTACAGTATACCACAACAGTTTTAAATTTCCCCATATGAAACTAATATATTAATGTTTTTCTTTATAAATTAACAAAGATTAGGGCATATGTCAAGAAGTTTATTATTGAAATAAATACAAAAAAGAAGATGATTTATCATCTTCTTAAAGAAACAAATTGCTCCTTTGAACTCTTCCTACACTTAATTTTTAACAAAAACTCGAAGTAAGGGGCTTAAATAAGTATTATATAATAGATTTCAGCCTTATTATCTCATTCCAATTATGAGCAGTTGCTGCCTCTACTATACTAATAACTTTCTCTATTTCTTCAACTTTACCTAATAATTTATTTATATCATGCTTTCCATTTTCCTGTTCAGCCTTAACTACATCTAATTTATGTTCTAATGCTCTTAATATCTGTCCTTGTTTATTTAATGTTAACTTTATTCCACTACATCATCTTTTACTCTCGTCATGTCTGCTTTCAAATCTGATACATTATCTTTCAGCCCAGCCATATCTTTTTTCACTGGTTCTAGTTCTTATCTTACAATTTCCCTCATTACCATAAGTAGTTCTTTATTATCCATTTTAAATCTCTCCAGAATTTCTTTATATTAATTATATATCATTAACTCGCCACTAGCAAGAAAAGATAATTTAAAAGAAGGTATATTCATATATGAATATACCTTCTTTTTATATAGGCTTTCTGGAAGGAGGCCTATTAATTTAGGGCTTCTATTCTAATACATTTACTTCTACTTCTCCACCACTTAAAATATATATATTATTTTTTCCATCTCCATAATTCAGTTCTCCTTTAACCTTTTCCGTATCTTCTATTTCATTTTTTGTTTCTGTAGTTTTCCATTGAGCATTTCCAATTAAACTATGACTATCATGTACTAAAGCTTCTATCCTTGCATTTATACTTTTTTTCAATCTGATTTTAACGCTACCAATATCATCTATAATCCAATCATTACTCACATTATCTAATGCTAAATCTAAGCTCTCTCCTTGACCTTTAATCTCAACTTTTTTATCCTCTGGTATTGAAAGATTAAAATCATAAGGTGAGAAATTATTATATCTATTATTATGAATAGATGTATCTGGAAATGAAATATATAAAGTATTTCCTGATTCCTTTGCATTAATATATTTATCATTCAAAAGCTTTTTAGCTTTTTCTTTATTTTCAGTTATTATATCTGCTGAACCTGAAAAAACTATTTTATTATTTTTTTCAGAACTCATATTTAAATTACAATGTTTAGGTGTATTTATAATTATTTTTTCAATGTTTTTATTAATCTCAATTTCTTCATAAGGTATTTCAAATGTAAAAGTTTCGGCAGAAATCATTGAACTTACTTTAGATATTATACCTGTTTCCATTAAACCATATATTCCTAAATTTATGATTACTATTAATAATACAATGAATATACTAAAAACATCATACTTTATATTTATGTCTTCTTCCTTATATTTATAACTATACCAAAGAATTTCACCACCTATTAAGAATAATATTATAGGCCAAAACTTAATTGATAAGTTTATAGCTGATACTTTGTTTATCTGAGCTATAAATATGAGAACTCCAAAGGCAACTAGAACAATTCCCATAGAAATTGTTCCTACTCTTCTCTTTTTCATTCCTCCTCCTCCTCACTATCACTATTTTCTGCATCTTCATTATTAGATTCTTTTTGTATTTTCTTGTTTTTAGCTAATAGTTTAATTCCTCCAACAATAAATATTATAGATACAATAGAAGTTTGAATATAGTTGCGTATTTTATAGTCTATGAAAGGATATATAATACGTTCAATAATAACTATAATCCCTATAACAATAAGTCCCCAGCCTATCCACTCTGATTTTATATTTGGCAAAGTAAATGAATTGTCTTCGCTTTCCAGACCATTGTCGTCAACTAAATGGAAGGCATCAAAAAAACTATAAAACCAAATTATAGGTAGTACAAATAAGAATAAACTTACTCCTAACCACCCCATAAAAAATACAGTGAAGAAAAAACTTCCCATGATCAATAATCCTTTTTTCTGATATCCTAGATACATATGACCTGCACCAGGTATTATAGATAGTGCTAAAGCAATTGCTTTTTTATTTGACTCTTTTATTTGATCTGGATTTTTATATTCCATTTCTTCTACCCCATTATTATATTCCATAGAAATATGTTTTTTCCTTAAAGAAAAAGCATCTATCAATCCAATAAGCCATAATATCGGCAATATAAAAACTAAAATACTAAAAAAATCACCATTACTTGTTAAAAACACTAATCCTGCCGTTCCTAAAATTACTCCAAAGAAGGTCATAAGAAATACTACTGCTCTATCGCTAAACCCTAGATAAAAATGGGATAATCCTGGAACAAAGGACAACACGAAAGTTATAAACTTACTTTTTTCTTTCATTTTAATTCCTCCTTACCATTTAAAAATTGGAATTCATTTATAAAATTTGATGTCTTATTTACTATTTTCTCAGACATATTAAAAACTATATTTGGTACATTTAATTTTTCTTTATTAACAGCTGAATTAGCAACTTGAGGCAATGTATCAACTAAATTGCTAAAAAAACCTCCCCAAGTTAAAATAATAGCTACTGCAGCTACCGCTACATAATATCCAAATATATTTTTAAATGTCATATTAGATTTTTGCTTATTAGTCATTATCTTATATTTAGTTCTTTGTACATTATCCACTACAGAGCTAGTAAAGTTTAATGGAATAATTTCTTCTGCTCCATTTATTTCTTTATTATCTATGAGAGAAAGAAAAGTGTCCATACAGTCATCACATTCATAAAGATGTTCCTCCATTTTTTCGAGTTTTTGTTCTGGAAGAATCTTTTCCTTATAAAAAATCCATTCTAATTCATCATAATGTTTCACTTTCATCCCTCCATTTCTCTCTTAGCATATTACGCCCTCTGTAAAGTCTGGAAGCTATAGTCTTTACAGTAGTACCTTCTTCTCTAGCAATTTCTTCATAAGACTTATCTTCAAAATAAAATTTTATAATTGCATTTTCATATATAGTAGGCATGGATTTACACAATCTATTTATTTTTGCCTGATTCTCTTTCTGAATCAATATATCTTCTGGAGTTTCATAATTATTAAATTTTTCTCTATACATTACATCTTCCGTATTTTCTACTATCTCTTCTTTATATTTACTTCTCTTTTTTCTTTTCCAATCAATAGATTTATTTGCAGCAATTTTGCCAATCCATCCTTTTAAATTATCCATTTTAAAATTTGGAAGAGAAATATAGACTTGTAAAAAAACTTCTTGAGCTATGTTTTCTGCTTCATTATGATCTTTAATAAAATTTAAAATAATAGCAAATACATAACCTTTATAAATATCTACTATTTTAGCAAATGCATCATCATTACCTAGTAAAGTTTGTTCTACCAAATTTTTCTCCCAATCCATACCTCCCCTCCTCTCCTCTATTAATTATAACGAAAGAAAAAATAAAAATCCTGCAAAAAATAAAAATAATTTAAAATGGGGCTGTTTCATAACTGATTTATCAGTTATGAAACGCCTCTTTTTTTATGTTCAAGTTGACAACTGAAGTACCTAAGTTTCCATAAATTTAAATATATTTTTCTTAGTCTAATTTTAGGTATAG
>NZ_JANJZL010000006.1:0-160123 GCF_024623155.1 Anaerosalibacter massiliensis | reverse complement strand
AGTAGGAAAAGACATAGAAATGGTTATAGGCAATGGCTATACAAAAGGTCATGCAGAAATTTCACTACAAATTATGAGAGAGTCTAAAGCTCTAAGAGACATATTTGAAAAACTATATGCTTAATTAGCACTTTAAGTTCACTTTAACTTATATAAGATTTTACCCACTTTAAGGTTAATTTAAATAAATATATTTAAAATTCTATTTATAAAGGGAGGATTTTTTAAGATGAGATCATATAAAGATATTGAACTTTGGAAAGATATTACAGAGGAGCAATGGAATGACTGGCATTGGCAAGTACAAAATAGAATCACTGATGTAGACACTTTAAGAAAAATTATTAATCTTACTGATCAAGAAGCAAAAGATATTGGTGTAGTATTAGAGAAATTTAGAATGGGTATCACACCATATTATGCATCACTTATGGATCCTAATGATCCAAATTGTCCTGTTAGGAAGCAAGCTGTTCCAACTATAATGGAAACTCATGCTGGATTTGGAGATATGGAAGACCCATTACATGAAGATGCAGATTCACCAGTACCAGGACTTACTCATAGATATCCTGATAGAGTACTTTTCTTAATTACTGACCAATGTTCTATGTACTGTAGACATTGTACAAGAAGAAGATTTGCAGGACAAAATGATTCTGGAGTACCAATGGATAGAATTGATGCATGTATAGAATATATTAGAAATACTCCTCAAGTAAGAGATGTATTGCTTTCAGGTGGAGATTGTCTATTAGTAGAAGATGATAAATTAGAATATATATTTAAAAAATTAAGAGAAATTCCTCACGTAGAAATAGTTAGATTAGGATCACGTACACCAGTAGTTATGCCAATGAGAATTACAGATGATCTAGTAAATATGTTTAAAAAATATCATCCAGTTTGGTTAAATACACATTTTAACCATCCAAAAGAAATTACTCCTGAAGCAGAAGAAGCTTGTAGAAAATTAGCAGATGCTGGTATTCCACTAGGAAATCAATCTGTACTTCTAAGAGGAGTTAATGATTGCCCAAATACTATGTTAGAACTAGTAAGAAACTTAGTTAAGATAAGAGTAAGACCTTATTATATTTACCAATGTGATTTATCCATGGGTATTGAACATTTCAGAACTAAAGTTTCAAAAGGTCTAGAAATTATGGAATCTTTAAGAGGACATACTTCAGGATATGCAGTACCAACATTTGTAGTTGATGCTCCAGGAGGAGGAGGAAAAACTCCAGTTATGCCTCAATATCTAATTAGTATGTCACCATCAAAAGTTATATTAAGAAACTATGAAGGTGTTATTACAACTTATACAGAACCTCAATATATAGAAGAAGAATGTAATTGTGAAGCATGTCAAAAACAAAAACATTCTGGTGGAGTTGCAGGATTATTTGAAGGAAAAGAAGTAAGAGTTTTAGAGCCTACAAAAATGGAAAGAAGAGATAGATCAGAAAAATTGCATAAATAATTAAGTACTAATATAGAAAGAAGGGGTGTTCTAATTGTCTTTATTAAAGCTGGTAAGGGAAAAGTACAAAACTATATCCATAGTAGGAATGGCTAAAAATACAGGAAAAACTATGACATTAAACCATCTTATAGAAGAAGCTATAGAAGAATCTGTAACGATTGGTATTACATCTATAGGTAGAGATGGAGAAAGTTTAGATTTAGTCACAGAAACGGAAAAGCCAA
Source organism: Anaerosalibacter massiliensis (assembly GCF_024623155.1). Taxonomy (NCBI): domain Bacteria; kingdom Bacillati; phylum Bacillota; class Tissierellia; order Tissierellales; family Sporanaerobacteraceae; genus Anaerosalibacter; species Anaerosalibacter massiliensis. The sequence goes on along the minus strand of NZ_JANJZL010000006.1, from coordinate 158,410 downwards.
AGATATTTGTAGAAGAAGGAACCCTGGTAGCTACTACTGCAGATATGCTTTTTATGGGTGATGCAAAAGTTGAAATTATCAGCGTAACTGACTATAAAACACCCCTTGGTTCTATAATTATTGGACGGGTCAAGGATAGTGGATATGTTCAAATAGGAGGTCCCCAAACTGTAAAAGAAACAAAAGAAGTAGCTAACAAAATGTTAGAACTTGGGGCAGAATTTGTTATTATAGATGGAGCCTTGGATAGGATATCTTCGGCAGCCCCCTCTGTTTCAGAAGGTACTATCCTATCTACAGGTGCCACATTAAGTAGAACTGTTGATAAAGTTATAGAAGAAACATTACATGTAGTAAATTTATTTAAGTTACCTGAGATTGAAGATGAAAAAGCAAAGCCATTGGTAGAGAATATTATAAAGTCTGGAAAAGTCTGCCTCATAAATAAAGATTATGAACTAAAGCCATTGAAAGTACGGACAGCTTTAAGTTGCGGAAATATTATTGGGGATCATATAAAAGAAGATACTAAATATGTAGTAGTATCCGGATCCTTAGTAAAAAATACTATAGAAGATATTATAAAGACAACAAGAAGGTATAAAGACATAAAGATAATAATTAGTGATGGTACTAAAGTATTTATTAAGCCAAAAGATTGGATTAGATTCCAACATTACGGTGTGAAAGTAGAAGTTTTAAATAGTATAAATCTTATAGCTATTACAACAAATCCTTATGCACCAGAAGGATACTATTTTGATCCAAATGATTTTTTAGAAAAGATGAGGGCTTATGTAAAGGGAGTGCCAGTCATGGATGTAGTACTTGGTGGTGATGAGTATGGAATTTATGAATAGTTTAGCAAGAGAAAGTTTGGAGTTAGATTATGTATTAAATAGGATAAGAACCTATACCCCTTACGGAAAAGGATACAAAGAAAGTATTAAACCTTACCTTTCTGGAGAAGAAGATGAGTTGGAAAAAGAACTTGAAAAAGTAGAAAAATCTTTAATATATGCAAAAGATAATAATTTTTCAAGGGAAATAGAGGATATATTTGTCCATATAAAGGATTTAAGAACTTCAGTGAGAAGAACTATGGAAGGTTGTGTTTTATCTGAAATAGAATTGTTTGAAATAAAGATTTTTCTATTTCTAATAAGAGATTTAGACAATCTTTTGAAAAAATATGGGATGGATAAATGGGACGATATAAATATAGAACCTATGGAAAAACTTGAAAAATTGTTAGATCCAGAAGATACAAAAATTGCCACCTTCTATATATATGATTCTTATTCGAAAAAGCTTAGGAATATAAGGGAAAACAAAAAAGAAGTGGACAAAGAAATCAAAAAAGAGAAAAAAGAATTAAAATCAAAGGCTAGAGAAGACTTAAATGTACGATTTCGCCCAGATGGTTCCGTAGTTGTTTCTAAAGAAAATCAAAATCTTCTAGGAAAGATTGAAAAAAGTTCTTATTTAACCTATGTTTCAGAAACCTATATGAATGTAAAATTTAGTTTAAAATCTACAGACAAAATTATTAATTTAGAAAAAAAGCTTTTCTATCTTAAGGAGCAAGAAGAAGAAGAAGAATATAAGATCCGTCGAGAAATAAGTAAGCAAATAGCTAATAACAGAAAGAAATTTTTTAGAAATATGGCTAGTATTGGGAAATTAGATTTTATCTTAGGAAAAGCTAAATTTGCTATAGAAATTAATGGAGTTAAACCAAGGATATTGAAAGAACATTGTCTTATTATTGAAGAAGGTAGACATCCAAAGGTAGAAGAGTTTCTAAATAAAAAAGAATTAGAGTTCACTCCAATATCTGTGAATTTAAAAGAAGGTGCCACTTGTATTACAGGTGCTAATATGGGAGGTAAAACTGTAAGCTTAAAATTAGTAGGACTTCTTTTAGCAATGGCCCAATATGGACTTTTTGTACCAGCTGCTAAAATGGAAGCTGGATTAAATAATTTCATATGTACATCTATTGGAGATATGCAGTCAACTGATAAAGGACTTAGTACTTTTGGTGGAGAAATAAAACTAGTTCAAGAAGCCATTGAAAGGGCCGATAAAAAAGGACTAATACTTATTGATGAACTAGCTCGTGGAACTAATCCACAGGAAGGATACGCCATATCCAAAGCACTTATAAATTTCTTAAGAAATAAGAACTCAATAACATTAGTTACAACTCATTATGACAATATTGCAGATATGGAAGAGGTAGCTCATCTTCAAGTAGTAGGACTATCAGAAATAGAATTTGAAAAATTAGAGGATGAACTGAAAGATAGGAAATCAGATAAGATGGACATAATAAATAGGTATATGGATTATAGACTTATAGAAGTGAAAAACAAAAAAGAAGTTCCAAAAGATGCTTTAAATATTGCACGATTGATGGGATTAGATGAAGCTATAATTATTGAAGCAGAAAATATATTGGAAGAAAAATAAAGGAGGTCATACTGTGGAAAGCAAATTAAATCTTGATCCAAAACTAATTGAGAGTGCCAGAACAGCAGCTAGCAATATTGCAGAAGATGTCCAAGAGTTCATAGATGAACATACTACTACATCTACAGAAAGGACTGTTGCTAGGCTTCTTGGAATTGATGGAGTAGACGAAATTGACAGACCACTTCCAAATATTATAATAGATAATATAAAAGAAGGCGGTGGACTAGGAAGAGGAGCGGCATTTTGGATTGGAAATGCCATAGTTCAAACTGGAGATGATCCACAAACTATAGCAGAGAAAATATCTAGAGGAGAACTAGATATAACTAGGCTAGAAATAGCCAGCGATGAAAAAATTAAAGAAGCCATTTATCCAATAGCGGAAGAAAATGTAGCAAAAATTAAAAAGAATAGAGAAAAAAGAGATAATTATCTAAATACTATAGGTGAAGGTACTCAACCATATATTTATGTTATAGTTGCTACAGGAAATATTTATGAAGATATTATACAAGCTCAAGCAGCAGCAAAACAAGGTGCAGATATTATAGCAGTTATTAGAACTACAGGACAAAGTTTACTTGACTATGTTCCTTATGGTGCAACAACTGAAGGTTTTGGTGGAACATATGCTACTCAAGAAAACTTCAGACTAATGAGAAAAGCTTTAGATGAAGTAGGAGAAGAAGTAGGTAGATATATTAGGCTTTGTAACTACTGTTCAGGGCTTTGTATGCCAGAAATTGCAGCTATGGGTGCATTAGAAAGATTAGATGTAATGTTAAATGATGCATTATACGGAATACTATTTAGAGATATAAATATGCAAAGAACCTTAGTAGACCAATATTTCTCAAGAGTTATAAATGGTTATGCAGGAATTATAATAAATACAGGTGAGGACAATTACCTAACTACAGATGATGCAGTAGAAGCAGCTCATACTGTACTTGCTAGTCAATTTATAAACGAACAATTTGCATTAAAAGCAGGACTTCCAGAAGAACAAATGGGATTAGGTCATGCTTTTGAGATGGATCCAGATCTAGAAAATGGATTTTTATATGAACTTGCACAAGCTCAAATGGCAAGAGAAATATTCCCTAATGCACCATTGAAATATATGCCTCCAACTAAATTTATGACAGGAAATATATTTAAAGGGCATGTACAAGATGCATTATTTAATATGATAGCTATAATGACTAACCAAGGTCTTCAATTACTTGGAATGCTTACTGAAGCAATACACACTCCTCATTTACATGATAGATTTTTGTCAATTGAAAATGCAGAGTATATTTTCAACAATGCCAAGGATTTAGGAAATGAAATTCGATTTAAAGATGGTGGAATAATTGACAAGAGAGCTCAAGAAGTATTAAAGAATGCAGAGGAGCTTCTAAGACAAATTGAAGAAGAAGGACTATTCCCTACTATTGAAAGAGGTCAATTTGGTGGTGTAAAAAGACCTAGAGATGGAGGAAAAGGTCTTGATGGAGTGTCCAAGAAGGATACAGGATATTTTAATCCATTCATTGACTTAATGCTTGGAGGTGAAAAATAATGGCAGTAGCAACTGAAAAAGTAGATTTAACAAAAGTTAAACCTTATGGAGATACAATGAATGATGGAATGGTTCAACTAGGATTCACACTACCAGTGCCAGATGGAGATGAAGCAGTTGAAGCCGCAAAGCAATTAGTAAAAAAGATGGGATTAAATGAACCAAGTGTTGTTTATCATGAAGATTTAGGAATTGGATACACTTATTTTGTAGTATATGGAAAATGCCAACATACTGTTGACTATTCAAAGATTGAAGTACCTAAAGTTGAAGTTGATACTATGAGTAAATCTGAAGTAGAAGAATATATAAAAGAAAATATAAAAAGAGATGTAACTATAGTAGGAGCTTGTACAGGGACAGATGCTCACACAGTAGGAATAGATGCTATTATGAATATGAAAGGCTATGCTGGGCATTTTGGTTTAGAAAGATATGAAGGAATAGAAGCGGTAAATATGGGAAGTCAAGTACCCAATGAAGAATTAGTAGCAAAGGCAATAGAATTAAATGCAGATGCTATATTAGTTTCTCAGGTAGTAACTCAAAAAGATGTTCATATACCAAACTTAACAGAATTAGTAGAACTACTTGAGGCAGAAGGATTAAGAGATAAGATAGTATTAGTTTGTGGAGGACCAAGACTTTCACACGAACTTGCAAAAGAACTCGGCTATGATGCAGGTTTTGGAACTGGAAGTTTTGCAGAAGATGTAGCTAGTTTTGTAGTTACAGAGATAGTAGACAGAAGCCTTATATAATATAATTAATAAAAAACTGTGTGGTTAAAGATAAATAAATTTAACTCACACAGTTTTTTATTAATTTAAATCTGTGAAAGTATAAAAAATATAAGGCATATTTATACATATTAAAATATAATATTATAGTTAAGCATATAAAGATATATGAAAAAAACATTGAATTTGAGCTAATTTATTTTAGATAATTAAAATATTTTAAAATAAATTAGCTTTTTTACTTGTATATATATTCAATATGTATTATAATTTATAAATTATAATACATATTTTTTAAGGGGAAATTAGATAAAACGAAGATAATAAGGGATTTAAATTTTAAAGGTAATATCTAATTTTCACAACAATATCTATAAGTTTTGGATTATTAAAAAAGAATGGAGTGATTAAAATGAAGAATAAAGTGGAAATATTAGTTAAAGGGTTGAAAGAAGAATTAATAGAACTAAGTGAATTCATATATCATAATCCTGAATTAGGATATAAAGAATTTAAATCCTGTAAAGCTCATGTAGATATTCTTAAAAAACATGGATTTCATGTAGAAGAGAATTTTTTAGGTATAGATACTGCTTTTAGAGCAGAATATAAAGGAGAAAAAGAAGGACCAACTATAGCCTATCTTTCAGAATATGATGCACTTCCTGAAATAGGCCATGGCTGCGGGCATAATTTACTAGGGACTGTAAGTACAGGTTCGGGAATTATATTAAGTAAGTTGGTAGATAAGGTAGGAGGTAAGGTTGTAGTATTAGGAACTCCAGCTGAAGAAACAAGTGGTGCAAAAGTTATTATGACAGATAAAGGGGCATTTAATGATGTAGATGTAGCTTTAATTGCTCATCCAGCAGATCAATATTATAAAAGTGGTTCTTCTAAGGCTTTAGAACCTATTCAATTCACATTTAGAGGGAAATCTGCTCATGCATCAGCAACTCCTGAACAAGGAATAAATGCATTAGATGCAGTTATTTTAACATTTAATGCAATAAATGCTTTAAGAGAACATATAAAACCTTCTGCTAAGATTCATGGAATTATAAAAAGAGGCGGGGAAGCTGCAAATATAGTTCCAGATTTAGCTATAGCTCAATTTTATGTAAGAGCAGCAACAAAGAATTATTTAAATGAATTAAGTGAAAAAGTAAAAAAATGTGCAAAAGGAGCAAGTCTCGCAACAGGAACTAAACTAAAAATAGAAAAGTATGAACTAGGCTATGACAATTTAATTACAAATAATAATTTACAAGGAACTTTTATTAAGAATTTAAATAAGGTTGGAATTAAAAATATAAATGAGCCCTTGTTTTCATCAGGTTCTACAGATGTGGGAAATGTAAGTCAAGTATGTCCGGCTATACATCCTAGTTTTGGTATATGTGAAGAAGGAAAAACATTTCCTGCTCATACTATTGAATTTGCTGAGGCTACTTTAACAGATATTGCTTATTATAATATGGCTAAGACTATTAGTGCATTAGTGCTGACAGGAGTAGATATAATTACAGATAAGGAACTCTTAAATAAAATAAAAGAAGAACACAAATTAGCTATAGCAGTATCTTAAGGCGTTAAAAAATAAATCTATCCAATTAATTGGATAGATTTATTTTTTAACACCTTTCATAGATATGATTTTCAAGTAAAATTTAGTAAGTTTAATTTTGTCATACTTAATAAAAATTATTATATATATCTTTGAAAAAAATGATAAGTTGACATTAAAAGTGGTATATATATAATGTAATTAATAATGAAAATCATTATCATAGGAAGGAGATATTTATGAATAAAGATTTATTATTAAAAATAGATGATTTAAAGGTCTCTGTAGGAGATAGAAATATATTAAAAGGACTTAATTTAGAAATAAATAGCGGAGAAACTCATTTAATAATGGGGCCAAATGGGGCTGGAAAGTCTACTCTTGGAAATGTATTGATGGGACATCCAGAATATAAAATAGATGGTGGAAATATTTATTTTCAAGGAGAAGATATAAATAAGCTTTCAGTAAATGAAAGAGCTAAGAAAGGTTTATTTCTTTCTTTCCAATACCCAGAGGAGATTCATGGAGTAACAGTAGAAAGTTTTCTAAGGACTTCAAAATCAGCCGTTACAGGAAAAAATATATCAATACTAAAATTTCAAAAAGAACTCAAGGAAAAAATGGATTTATTAGAAATTCCTGAAGAATATAAAGATAGATATCTAAATGTAGGATTTTCAGGGGGAGAAAAAAAGAAGAATGAAATTCTTCAAATGGCTATTTTAAATCCTAAATTAGCTATATTAGATGAGACAGACTCTGGATTAGATGTAGATGCTATAAAAACTATATATGAAGGAATAAATACTCTTAAAGATGGAAAGAAATCCTTCCTAGTTATAACTCATTATAATAAAATATTGGATTATTTAGAGCCAGATTATGTTCATATATTAGTAGATGGGAAAATAGTAGAGACAGGTAAGGCAGATCTTGCTGATAAAATAGAAGAATTAGGTTATGAAAACTTCAAAATGTAATTTGAAGAAGGAGAGATAAAAATGGAACCTAGAAAGAAGACTTATGTAAAGGATATAGATAGAACTATTTATGATATAGCAAACGAAGAAAGACCTCGTTTTGCAACTATAAAGGGCTTAAATGAAGATATAATAAGAGAAATATCAAAGCAAAAAGCTGAACCTAAGTGGATGCTTGATCTTAGATTGAGATCTTTAAAAATATATAATAGCAAACCAGTACCTACTTGGGGGCCGGATCTTTCTGAACTTGATTTAGATAATATAGTCCATTATATTAGACCAGATATGGATATGAGCCATAGTTGGGAAGAAGTACCAGAAGATATAAAAGACACCTTTGAAAGACTTGGAATACCTCAGGCAGAAAGAGAATCCTTGGCAGGAGTAGGAGCCCAATATGATTCAGAAGTTGTATATCATAATACTAAAGATGAATTGACTAAACAAGGTGTAGTTTATCTAGATATGGAAACAGCTGTTAAAGAGTATGAAGATATAGTTAAAGAATATTTTATGACTCTAATACCTCCAGAATATCACAAATATGCAGCATTACATGGAGCAGTATGGTCTGGTGGCTCTTTTGTATATGTGCCAAAAGGTGTGAAAGTAGATATTCCTATACAATCCTATTTTAGGCTCAATGCAAAGGGAGCGGGTCAATTTGAACATACTTTAATAATAGTAGATGAAGGGGCAGATCTCCATTTTATAGAGGGCTGTTCAGCACCAGTATATAATGTTCAAAATGTTCATGCAGGAGCAGTAGAGTTATTTATTAGAAAAAGGGCTAAGCTGAGATATTCTACTATAGAAAATTGGTCAAAGAATATGTACAATTTAAATACAAAAAGGGCATTAGTAGAAGAAGAAGGGACAATAGAATGGGTGTCTGGTTCCTTTGGTTCTAGAATTTCCATGCTCTATCCTATGAGTATTTTAAAAGGAAGAAGGGCAAAATCAGAATTTACAGGAGTTACTTTTGCTGGTGAAGGACAAATATTGGATACTGGAGCAAAGGCACTTTTGGCAGCTCCTGAAACTTCTTGTGTTATAAATTCAAAATCCATATCTAAATCAGGAGGAGTAGCAATGTATAGAGGTCTTCTTCAAGCAACTAAAGAAGCAAAGGGTGCTAAGGCTAGTGTAAACTGCGAATCTCTAATGCTTGACAATGAATCAAGATCAGATACTCTCCCTATTATGGAATTCAAAAATGATAATATAGATATAGGTCATGAAGCTAAAATTGGAAGAATATCTGATGAAAGTATATTTTATCTTATGAGTAGAGGCTTGAGTGAAGAAGAAGCTAAGGCTATGATAGTAAGAGGATTTGTAGAGCCTATTACTAAGGAATTGCCACTAGAATATGCTGTAGAATTAAATAATCTTATAGATATTGAATTAGAAGGTACAATAGGTTAGGAGGATGGAATATGTTCCAGAATTATAAAAAGCAAAATATTAAAGAATATGAAAGACTTCCTAATCCATATTGGAAGAGAATAAATGAAAATATTGTATTTCCAGAAGCTATTTCAGATTATAATAAAAATATTGTATCTGAAAAGAATTTTAAACTCATAGAAAATATGGATGAAGATCTATGGTTTAAGTATATAGGATATTTAGAGTTAGATAAAAATCATGGATTAGGTGAAAAGTTTCTAAGATTTGCAGAAGGCTTTTCAAATACTGGTGTTTTCATAGATATTGAAGCTAATAGTTTAGGAAATAAATCAAAAATAAATATGAATATAGATTCAGACAATCCCATTTTAGTAGATCATAATCTTGTTATAGTTAGAAAAAACAGCGAATTAGATATATATATTAATTATGAAGATGATGGAAAAACTAATGGATTCCACAATGGATTTACAAAGATATATGTAGAAGATGGAGCAAAACTGAATATATATAAGATACAAAACTATTCTAATAAAATTAAACATTTTGATTCTAGTACAATATTTGTAGATGAAGATGCAGAAATAAATATAGTAGATATTCAACTTGGTTCAAAATTAAAAGGTACTAATTATGATGTTCAACTTAAAGGGAATAGAAGTTTCTGTGATATAAAGAATGTATATTTAGGAACAGATAATAATAAAATGGATTTTAATTATCATTTTGATTTTTTAGGTAGAGAATCAGAAGGTTATATAGAATCATCAGGTGCTCTTACAGATGAATCTTGGAAAGTTTTCAGAAGTACAGAAAATTTTATTAAAGGTTGCAAGAAGGCAGAAGGTAGTGCCAAAGAATATGTAACCTTGCTTAACAAGAATATAAAAAGTCATGCTATTCCAGCGTTATTTGCTACAGAAGATGATATAATTGGAGATCATGCTGCTAGTGCAGGGCAATTAGATGAAAATAAGATGTTCTATCTAATGAGCAGAGGATTAGATGAAGAAAGGGCTAAAATTCTTGTAGTAGAATCATCTTTTGCTCCTATATTAGAAAGCTTATCTGACAAGGAAGTGAAGGCTGATATATTGAAACTTGTAAAGGATAGGCTGGGGAGGAATTAAAATGAAAGATTTTAAAAATGATTTTAGAATTCTAAAAGAGAAGGTAAACGGAAGCACTATAGCCTATTTAGATAATGGAGCTACTACTCAAAAGTCTTTCCAAGTAATAGAAGCAATAGAAAAGTATAATAAGCTATATAATGGAAATCCCCATAGAGGAGCCCATTATTTAAGTATAAAAGCTACAGAGTTATATGAAAATGCTAGAAAAAAAGTAGCTAAATTTATAGGAATAAAAGATTCAAGGGAGATAATATTTACTAAAAATGCTACAGAAGCTTTAAATCTTATAGCTTATTCTTATGGTATGAACAGTTTGAAAAAAGGAGATGAAATACTTCTTTCCATCACTAATCATCATAGTAATATAGTTCCTTGGCAAATGGTAGCTAAAAAAACTGGTGCCAAAATTGTATATTTGAACTGTGATGAAAAAGGTCAGATAAAGAAAGAAGATATAGATAGGAAAATAAATGAAAATACAAAAATCATAAGTATATCCCATTTAACCAATGTATTTGGAGTAGTACACCCTATTGAATATATTATAGAAAAAGGCAGAAAATACTCAGCTACTATTATAGTCGATGGAGCTCAAAGTGTACCTCATATGAATATAGATATGGAAAAATTAAATCCAGATTTTCTAGTGTTTTCAGGTCATAAAATGTTATCTTCTATGGGAATTGGAGTCCTTTATGGAAAAATTGAAAGATTAGAGAAAATGGAACCATTTTTATTTGGTGGAGATATGATTGAATATGTAGATCTTTATGATACAAGTTTTAATGAAGTTCCATATAAATTTGAAGCAGGAACACAGAATGTAGAAGGGGCTGTTTCTTTATCATCAGCTATAGATTATATTGAGAATATAGGAATTGGTAGGATAGAATCTATAGAAGGTGAGTTACTAAGGTATACAGTGGAAAAAATGAAGGAAAATAAATATATAGAAATCTACGGGGGAGATGATTTAACTAATAGAAAGAGTATGATATCTTTCAATGTGAAAGATGTCCATCCTCATGATGTGGCTACTATACTAGATAGTGATAATATAGCCATAAGAGCAGGGCATCATTGTACTCAACCATTTATGAAATATATGGGACTTAATTCAACTTGTAGGGCTAGTTTCTATTTTTATAATACATTTGAGGACATAGACAGACTAATTGATTCTCTTAAAAAAGTAAGGGGTGTTTTAGGATATGAGTATTAATCAAATATATACAGAGCTTATAAGAGAGCATAATAAAAACCCTATAAATAAAAAAGAAATATCTGATGCCACTATTTCAGAAAAAGGACATAACCCAAGCTGTGGAGATGAAATAACTCTTCATTTAAAAGTAGATAATGATATTATAGTAGATGCTTCTTTTTCAGGAGTAGGTTGTGCAATATCACAGGCTTCTACTTCCATGATGATAGATATAATGAAAGGTAAAACAGTAAATGAAGCTGAAAAAATTGCAAATATTTTTTTAAGAATGATAAGAAAAGAAATAGATGATGAAGAAGAAGATTTGAGTATACTAGGGGATGCTGTATTTTTAGAAAACATATCTAATATGCCAGCAAGGGTAAAATGTAGTGTCCTACCTTGGCATACCCTTAAGATATCTTTAGAAAAGCTTAATAATAGTAAATAAAATTTTGTTATAATCCTTCCTTTTAAAATAGACGCTTATTTGGTAATATAGGACTATAGGCATATAAAATATATGGGAAGGTGAAGACATGGATGACAAAATAAGGGGAGAGATATCAGCACTTAGAAAGGATTTGCTAGGTTTAAGATCTGATGTTTCAGGGATAAAAAATGATTTGACAACTTTGAAAGGATATGTATTTAGATTAGAGAGCAAGATAGATAATGACCTTAAAGCGATTTCCAATGGAAATAGAAAAAGTATAGATGCTATTAAAAGTTTAGAAAGAGAAATAAAGGATTTAAATAAAAATATAGATAAAAAGGTAAAGGAATGGGAAAGATTCAAAGGATTTTGAAATTATTTCTTCAAAAATAAATAGGAATATAATAAGCCAGTGAGATTATTTCACTGGCCTATTATACTTCTATTTTTATTATTATAGAATTTAGTTAAAGCTGGAATAAGTAAAAATTGAATTATAATTCCTGGTATTGCTGTAATAGTTGTTCTTTTAATGAATGTGAGTGGAGAAGGTAAATTAAGTTCAAAAGCCAAAGTAAAAAGCATTATTGATAAAGCTCCTCCTACTCGTCCTAATATCATAGAAAATATTAAAGATGGCATAAGTTTTATTCCTAATTTTTTATAAAACACCCCACTAATAAATCCATAAAGACCTAGCTCTATTGTCATCACCCAAAGAAAAGGCATAGTTGGTATATTAGTTATAAGATAACTAAGTATCGGGGTAAGTATTCCTACTATCAGCCCTAAAGATGGTCCTAGTACAAGGCCACTAAATAATACTGGAATATGCATAGGTGAAAAAATAGTTCCATTAATCCCAAAGAAATGAAATGCCATTGGTAGTACAATGCCTATTATAATTAATATAGCTGCCATAATTAAATCTTTTGTTTTATACTTCATATAAAATCCCCTCTCTTGTATAATTAAAGCCCATCTTATTATACTATTTTACTTTAAATTCTTCTAATTCTTTTTTCAAGTTTTTGGATAAGGTAAATAAATCTCTAGATTGTTCTTTTATTTTCCAAGTATTTTTTACTTGTTCATTAGATATAGAAGAAATATTTCCTATTTTTTCGGATATAGACATATTAGCAGAGGAGATATTTTCTCTAGAAGCAAATAATTCATCCTTACTATTTATAATTTCATTTAATATTTCTAAATTTTCATCTATATTAAATTGGCTATATTTTAAAAATTCATCTACTGCATAGTTATATTTATCAATATTTTCGAATTTCTTATTTTGAGTTTGAAGATTATTTTTAGTGTTATTTATATCAGTTTGTAAATTATTTAGATTTTCTTCAATATTTTCAAAAGTAACAGAAATAGATTTTATAGTTTTTTCAATATCATCACTTATTATTTTGATTTCTTTATTAGCCTCAGGTTGTCTATTGCTATCATCCTCTACATTGGCTATTAGTGTTAGAAGACCTATTTTCTCAGTGGAATTTTCTATATTCTCTACTAATTTTTCTAAATTCTTAATGTAGGTTCTTAGGCTATCTGTCCTATCTATATTATCTTCCAATAATACAGTCAGATTGTTGATTTCTTGGTTTAAATAGTTAAGTGAATCTTTTCCCTTTAAAACTAGTTTAACTTTATTATTTACATCTTGCTTCATAATAGTAAGTGAATCATCTATTCCATGTATCTTTTCATATACCTCACTTAATTCACTAAATGCATCCTCTAAATAATCATTTTGAGCAGCTAAACTTAGTTTTATATCTTCAGCCATATACTTTAACTTTCCATTATTTATCTCTTCATCCTTTGAGATTAACTCTAAGGTCTTAGAATAATGCCTTACATTACCAGTCATGCGGACAACATCTTTAATAGTATTGTTCAATTTATTACTCATAAAATTAAACTCTCTAGCTGTATCGTAGACCTTGCTATTTTTAGGAATTTTATCAATATCAATCTGATTTGTAAAATCCCCACTTCGAACTTTTTTAACATGGCTAGATATGTGACTAAAGTCCTTATGAAATGAGAACAAAAATATGAGTAGAACTATAGCAACTATTAAACTTATAGTAAAAGTATTTACATATTTACTTAAACCTGTAACTGGCAGTTCATTATTTTTAATTAAATTTGAGATCTGATGGTAGGATGTATAGAATAATCCAGCTGTTAAAACACCTACTAAAGCTAGTAAAATAGCGAACTTCCATTTTCGTACCCTAACTGTTTTTAAGGTTTTTTCTTTCATTGAGATCCCCCTTAATTAATTCGTAAATTGTTATTTTTTTCCCACTGTTATTATTTTATTTTAGATATAGACAGAAAACAAGGAGTCAAAAGACTCATTTTTACAGTTTATATGAGATTTAGAGATTTTTTTAAAATTTTTGTCAATTTATAAAGTGAAAAAATTCTAAATGACAAGATATTCAATCGTTTTCCATTTTTTTAAAAAAGCATTTGAAAATGTCAGAAAATTTAGAACGGTTTTTATTGTAGTTGTTTAGGACAAGTGATATAATCTCAAACAAGAAAACAATGGAAAAACATAGGAGGTGAATAGTAAAGCAAGGAACAAAAAATTATAAAACAGGGGGTATAGGGATAAATGGAAGAAAGGAAAAGTGTTAAAAAGCTACTTTCAGTTTTGCTTGTATTTGTACTTTTATTTAGTTCACTTGCAACTTTTGCTCAAGGGAATGCAAATGATGAAGTTAAAAGTTTAAAGAAGGATCTAAAAAAACAAGCAAAAGAAAAAATCCATTCAGATGTACAGAAGGCAATTAAAAAGAGTGATGATGTAGAGGTATTAGTTTATTTAAAAGATAGGATAGATCCAAATAAGGTAGCAAAATCCAATGTAGAAGGAAAAACTCCTTATGAAAGAAAATTATCATCTAGGAAAGCAGTATTAAATGCTCTCATAGATAAGGCAGAAACTAGCCAACTAAATTTAATAAAATATCTAGAACAAGAAAAAAAGAAAGGTAAAGTATCAGATTTTGAATCTCACTATATAGTAAATATGGTCTATGTAAAAGGGGATAAAGATACAGTAGAAAATATATCTTATATGGATGAAGTAGAAAAAGTATATCTAAATAAAAAAATAGATGATGGCAGACCTGATCCTAAGAGGATGAAAGGTATTTTAGAAAATGATAATGAATTGGAATGGAATATAGAGAGAGTAGGGGCACCATTAGCTTGGGACCTAGGAATAGAAGGCTCAGGCGCAGTAGTAGGTCTAATTGACACAGGGGCAGACTGGACTCATGAAGCCTTAAAAACAAGCTGGAGGGGATATGATCCTAATAACCCAGACAAACCAATTTCAGAAGGAAACTGGTTTGATGCTGTATCTGGTAGGAATATGCCTTATGATGACCCAAGTGTACCTCATGGAAGTCATGTTCTTGGAACAATACTTGGTCAAGGACCAGAAGGGAAAAATAAAATAGGTGTAGCACCAAAGGCAAAATGGATAGCAGCAAAAGCTTTCACTGAAGACGGAGGATATGATAATTGGCTTCTTTCAGCAGGAGAATGGATGTTGGCACCAGGAGGAGACCCTTCATTAGCACCAGATGTGATAAATAACTCTTGGAGTAGTGGTGGAGGAAATACCTTTGATGAATGGTATAGAGACATGGTAAAGGCTTGGAGAGCAGCAGGGATATTGCCAGTATTTGCAGCAGGGAATGAAAGATTGGGCCCATCTCAGCCAGGTTCTATTCCTAATCCAGCTAACTATCCAGAAAGTTTTGCTGTAGCAGCTACAGATAAAAATGATAAAAGAGCAAGTTTTTCTAAACAAGGTCCTGGACCTTATGGAGATGATATAAAACCAGAAATATCAGCACCAGGAGTGGGAATACGCTCTTCAGTACCAGGAGGATATGAAGGAGGTTGGAATGGTACAAGTATGGCAACTCCTCATATAGTAGGGGCTACAGCGTTGTTATTATCATCTAATAATTCTCTTACACCAGATGAAATAGAAAATATAATTCAAAGTACGGCAACTCCATTAACAGATTCTCAATATAAAGAATCGCCAAACTTTGGATATGGCTATGGGCTTTTAAATGTATTTGATGCAGTTTCAGAAATTTCAACAGGTAGTGGGACTATTAAAGGTAGAGTTATAATAGATGGTGAAGATATAGATGATCCAGAAATAGAACATGAAGCTATGAAAGAATGTTTTATAGGGGCAGATATTCCTATAGAAGCTAAAATAAAAGATGATATATCTATTGTAGATACTCAACTTTTCGTAAAACAAGATTCAAGTAAATATTGGATAGTTCTACCTATGGAATTAGAGTCGGGAAATGAAAAAGAAGGTGTTTATAAAGCTACTATACCTGCTGATTTAATTAAAGAACCAGGTATTTCATATAAAATTAAAGTAAGGGATTTTGGGGGAAATGTAGTAGAGACAGAAGAATATAGCATAAAGGTAAAATTTGGCATATTGCCAGGTGAATATAAAACAGATTTTGAAACTTATCCACTAGGATGGACCTTAGGAGGAGACTGGGAATGGGGTACTCCTTCACCTAATATAGGAGGACCAAAGCCTTATAGTGGAGAAAAACTCATAGGTACAAAATTAGATGGAAATTATCCAAATAACTCAGATAGTTTGCTTATTACTCCTCCTATAGATTTAAGAGGTGAAAATATAGATGAAGTTTCATTTAAATTTTTCCATTGGTATGAAACAGAAAATAGATATGATAAAGGACAAATTTTAATAACTAATGACTATGGAGAAAATTGGACAGAAATAGGTCCTATGTATTCAGGGGATGGAAAGACATGGGAAGAAGTAGCTATAGACTTAAAAGAGTATTTAGGGTCCAAGAATCCAATTTTTATAGGATTTAGATTTACTTCAGATATTTCTATAAATAAATTAGGATGGTATATAGATAATGTATCTTTAGAAGCAGTAGATTCTGATGAAGATATAGATATTAGAAATAAAGAAATGGAAAAACCTGAGGAAAAAACTATAGAAAAACTAAAAGAAGGTTATGTTGAGCCAAAAGATTTAGAATACAAAATTGAGAAAAGTAATAAAAAGTCTATAGATAAATATGAAAAAATATTAGATGAGGCAAAACCTAAGGATATAAAACTATCTGGAATTCCAGCAGATGCTACAGTAACAGTCTTGGAAACAGGTAGAAGTGTAAGGACTGATCCAAGAGATGGAAGCTATTTATTGAAACATGTTGCAAATAAAAATGGAGAAAGCTGGACTCTTAGGGCAGAGGCTTATGGTTATTATCCAAAAGAAATAAAAGTAAGTTTAAATGATGGAGAAACTATAAAGAAAAACTTTAATCTAGACTCAATACCTACGGGAAGAGTAGTAGGTAGAGTATTTGATAGACATTCAAAGGAACCTGCTAAAAATGCAAGAATTAGAGTGAAGGAAGATTCAAGAATTGAAGAAGTAGTATCTGATGAAGAGGGAAGATTTACTATACCAGCTATATTTGAAGGTAGCTATACTTTAAAAGTAGTAGCTGATGGCTTTGAACCTGAAGAAATAGCTATAAATGTAAAGTCAGATAGAGACAATAATGTAGAGATACCTCTTAAGAGATTTGTAGGATATGAAGAGGAACTAATATATGATGATGGAACAGCTGAAAATGCATTAGTATTGAGATCTGCTAATAGTGGATTGGCAACTAAGATGACTCCAACAGAATATGGAAAAGTTAAAGGAGCAAATATTTATTTCTGGGATGAGTCTTGGCCCAATCCTGGTGGAAATGAAATAGGGATAGTACTTTATGAGAGCAAATCAGATGGAGAACCAGGGAAAATGATAGGTAAACCTAAATATGTAACTATTGAAAGAGGTGGCTGGAACTATATAGATTTATCAGACTTTGGTTTTAGTACAGATAAGGATTTCTATATAGCTACATTCCAAAATAAAATTGGAGATGAATCTCCAGGTACAGGAATAGATGAAAATGGAAAATTTGAGGGAAGATCCTATCTACATTCAGATGGAAGTTTTCAGAAGTTAACACAAGACTATGGAAATGTAATGATTAGAGGGGTTATGGAATATTCATTAGATGCACCAGAGATAACCAGTCCTAAAGATATAAATTATACAAATAAAGATGAAATAAAAATTGAAGGTAGTGTGATAAAAGATGCCCAGGTGAATATATATATTAATGGGAAGAAAACTTTGGAAGTACAATCAGAAAATAAATTATTTTCAGGCAAGATAGAGCTACCAGCAGATGAAAACAGTATAACTGCAACGGCGGTAATGAACGGAAAGGAAACGGAACCGTCAACTCCAGTAAAAGTAATTAAGGATAAAACTCCTCCAGAATTAAATATAATATCACCAGAAGAAGGTATAAAGACAAATAAAGAAGTGGTTCATGTAACGGGTTCGGCAGAAGATGAACACTTTAATAAATTATTTGTCAATGAAAAAGAGATTAAATTAAAAGAAGATGGAACATTTGAAGAAAAAGTACTAATAAATTCAGGTGAAAATACTATAAAAATTAAAGCTACAGATTTGGCGGGAAATGAAACTGTAGTGGAAAGAAAGGTATATCAAAGCAATGATGTGCCAGTGATAACAGATATCAAACCAGATAAAGATATAAGAGTGAAAGCAGGAGGCAAAGTAGATATAAGTTTCAGGAGTGAAATAACAGGAGGAAAAGCTCAATTTAGAATATTAGTTCCAACTACTTTAGAAGGGGGGAATAAAGGGGCAATAGAAATGGTGGAAAAAGAGCCAGGATTCTATACCGGAACTTGGACTGTACCAAAGGGAACATCATTAAAAGATGCTATGGTAGAAATAGAATTCACAGATACTTTTGGAAACTCTGTAGTAGAAGTAGCTGAGGGAAGGATAACTACTAGATCTGGAATACTGTGGTTTATAAAAAAACTACCAATAAGACTAAGATAGTTGAAATTTAAAATAAGCGGAAAATTTTCCGCTTATTTTATTTCTTGTTACTTTTATAGTTGACTAAGAATTTGAATTATCATATAATAAACCTACATCTAAATATTCTGATAAGTTCTATAGACTTGTAAACTACAAATCTAGAACTTATTAAGAAAATGTTAAATAATTATTAATAAAAATTAATAAAAGGAGGGAAGTTTATGAGTGATGATGTAAAAAACTCAAGAGAGTTTAAACCTTATGTACCAGCAAGTAAGGTTATGCCAGAAATGACTATAACATCAATTATAATTGGAGCTTTAATGGCTGTAATATTTGGAGCAGCAAATGCTTATATAGGACTTAGGGTAGGAATGACTATAAGTGCTTCTATACCAGCAGCTGTAATATCCATGGGAATTATACGTGGTATTTTAAAGAGAGATTCTATTTTAGAAAACAATATGGTTCAAACAATAGGTTCTGCTGGTGAATCATTGGCAGCAGGTGCTATATTTACATTACCTGCATTATTTATTTGGTCACAAGAATTAGGTATGACCCCACCTAGTATGCTAAATATAATAGTTATAGCATTAGTAGGTGGAGCATTAGGAGTGTTTTTAATGCTTCCTCTTAGGAAGGCATTAATAGTAAATGAACATGGGGTACTACCTTATCCTGAAGGAACAGCTTGTGCTGAAGTATTGATGGCAGGTGAAAAAGGTGGTAGTCAAGCTAAGACTGTATTTCAAGGATTGGGAATTGGTTCATTATTTAAATTTATAACTGATGGATTGAAACTTTTTCCAAGTGAAATAGAATATGGTCTAAAAAATTATAAAGGTGCAGCTATAGGAATGGATACATTACCAGCATTATTAGGAGTTGGGTTCATAGTAGGACCACAGATTTCGGCTTATATGTTATCTGGTGCTGTACTTGGATGGCTAGTTATTATTCCACTAATGACTCATTTAGGGCAATTTATACCAGATATAATATATCCAGCAGTCGAACCTTTAAGTAAGTTAGGATATTGGGATATTTGGTCCAATTATTTAAGATATATGGGTGCAGGAGCAGTTGCTTTTGGAGGAATATTCAGCTTAATTAAATCATTGCCATTAATATTTAGAACTTTTAAAGAAGCAATAAGTGGATTTAAAGATTCAAAAGGTACTGTAACAAATCTTAGAACTGATCAAGATATGCCAGGAAAAATTGCACTTATAGGAGTTATAGTTTTAATCATATTCATAGCTTTAACATCTATTATTCCAGTTGGTTTAGCAGGAGCTATAATTATAGCAATATTTGGATTCTTCTTTGCTACAGTTTCAGCTAGACTAGTAGGATTAGTAGGAAGTAGTAACAATCCAGTATCAGGAATGACTATAGCTACACTTCTTATTACAAGCGCTATATTTAAAGCTATAGGTTTTGATGGAGAAGCAGGAATGATTGGAGCATTATCTGTAGGTACAGTAATATGTATTATATCAGCTATGGCAGGGGATATGTCCCAAGATTTAAAAACTGGATTTTTAGTAGGGGCTACACCTAAAAAGCAACAATATGGAGAACTTATAGGAGTAGTAGTTTCTGGTCTTGCTATAGGTTATGTATTGGCACTGTTAAATAAAGCTTGGGGCTTTGGTTCTTCAGAACTTCCAGCACCACAAGCTACTCTTATGAAGTTAGTAATAGAAGGGGTTATGAATGGAAATCTTCCTTGGGCATTAGTTTTTGCTGGAGTAGGTATAGGTATTGTAGTAGAACTTTTAGGAATTCAAGTACTACCATTTGCAGTAGGACTTTATTTACCAATCCACTTAAGTACACCTATAATGGTAGGTGGAGTTTTAAGAGGTATTCTTGAAAGAAGAAAGGAAGATAAAGTGGTAGTTAGAGAAAAAGTTGATAGTGGAGTGCTATATTCTTCTGGACTAATAGCAGGAGAAGGCCTAATAGGTATATTACTTGCAATACTTGCTGTAATACCAACAGGAGCAGGAGATAAGTCTGTAGGAGATGCAATTGCTGTTGGCAATAATGTACTAGGTCAATGGGGTTCAATTATATTCTTTGCATTATTATGCTTAACTCTTATAAAACGTTCTTTCTGGTTAAATACAGATAAAAAATAAAAAGATACTTAGGAGGGAAAGACTTGGCTAAAAAAACAGAAAATTATTTGGATTATATTCCTTCAAAATCTGAAAAAGTAGATTGGAGAAAAACAGATGAAGGTTTGACTCAAATTATAATATATAGGAATTCCCTTCTAGATAAAATTGTAAGAAAATTATTCTTTACTCCAGATAAATATATAGTGGATTTAGACTGTCTAGGTAGTTTAGTTTGGGATTCAATTGATGGAAAAAAATCTGTATATGAAATATCAAAAATTGTAAAAGATGAATTTGGAGAAGATGCAGAGCCACTATATGAAAGACTTATAGAGTATATGATTATATTGAAAAATAATAAATTCATAAAGTTTATATAAATAGCGGAGAATTTTCTCCGCTATTTTTTATATTTAAGTATATAATTTTTTAGTCGATATACAGATTATGAGGGAAATTTTTTAGTCTAAATCTTAATGAGGTGAAGAAAGTGGACATTAGAACTAGAGTCAAAATAAATGAAATAACTAATATTATAAGAGAATTAGTACCTTTAGAAGAAATCATATTATTTGATATAGAAGAAATAGAAGAAAATAAAAATATTAGTTTATCTATATTAATTAATGATGAAGGTAGCAGAAAAGATGAAGTATTTAAGAAACTAAAAGAAAATATAACACCTTTAACAAATTTATCTATTCAACTTTTAATCTACTATAAAGATGAATTTTATAAAATGGCATCTATGAATAGGGCTTTGGAAGAAAATATATTAAAGAAAGGAATAAGAATATATGGATAGAAAAAAATAGTACAAGAAATGGTTTGTGTGTTAAATAATGTTTATTAAGTTTGGCATATGATATAATGGGTAAATGATATTAGTATACTTTTTACAATTAAAATATATTAAATATCTCAACAAAGGAGAGAGTTTGTTTGTTCAAGTTAGTAACTATAGATATAGATGGAACTCTTATAGATGATAATTTAGAAGTTTCAAAAAGGACTGTAGAAAAAATAAAAGAATTGAGGAATAGAGGAATAATTATAACTTTAGCTACTGGTAGAACCTATAAATCAGCAAAAGAATATGCAGATATACTAAATATAAAAGACCCCATAATTTGCTACAATGGAGCATTAATTAAAGATACTTCTAATGATCAGATTATATATGATTCTAGACTATCTTTAGATGTATCAAAAGAAATAATAAAATTTGGAGAGAAGGAAAATCTGTATGTAAAGGTTTATACAGATGATAAACTTTATGTGGAAAAAGATATTGAAGAGGCAAGAGAGTTTTCTAAAAATCATAAAATTGACTATGAGGTAATTGGCAAACTAAGTGAGAATATTAATAAAGGAGCTCAAATGATTATCCTCAGAGCAGATGAGGATGAAATTGGAAAAATTCGTGAAAAAGTGGATAATAAGAATATAAAAGATGCAATTTATACTATGTCAACTCCTAAATCTTTAGAATTTGGTGCTCCAAAAGTAGACAAAAGAAATGCTTTAAAAATATTAGCTGAAAAATATAATATTGATAGAAAAAATATATTGGCAATAGGAAACAGTTTAAATGATTTAGGAATGATTGATTATGCTGGAGTTGGAATAGCAATGAGAAATGCAGACAAAATGCTTTTGGAAAAATGGGACAATTTATCTAAATATGATAATAATGAAGAAGGGGTATATCATATATTAAATGAATATTTCTAATAAAAAACCTTTGGTAAAATCAAAGGTTTTTTATTACCTCTATTTAAGCCATATTTCACCAAGTTTTGTACTATTCAATAATATATGACAAAGAAAATATTTCTCGGGAAATAAAAGGAGAAATTATTTCATTTTTTGTTGAAGAAATAATTTTAAAGAGAATTTAATCAATATATTAAAGAAATCATCTAATATTATCTATAAAAGGTCAATTTATAAATCAAAAATTTTCTTAGAATGTTTTAAGGGTAGATTAAATAAAATTTTTTATCAATATATTACTAGATATAGATAGTTAAAAAAATTAATGACAATTATGGATATCTAATAGATGATTTTATAGCCCAAGAATTTGGCAATATTCTAAAACCTAACATAAGAAAGTAAAAGGTTAGGTTCACAAATATTGATATAAGTTTTTAATAATTTTAGCAAATACAGACAGAAAATCTGCCGAAAAATAGCATATATAATAAAAGTGTCTACAAAAAGTAGGCAATACGGAAAAAAGATTATCAATAATAGTAAGTTAGGATCTATATATTATTAGAAATATGAAAAGTTATAGATGATAAATTATATAAAGATAAAAAAGTATTGTGAATTTATGTTTTTAGGCAGAAATTCGTCTTATTGAATCTCTCACTATTAAAGCATTAAATAATGAGGCATATCCAGGCATATCTATTGTAAAGACATAATAGTCTGCGGTTTATGTTTAACATAGGAAATATATTATTTTAAAATAGAGAAAAACTTATTATCAAAGCTACAATAATAAAAGATACAACTAAGATAGTTATTCTAAACTTTTTATATTTTGGATTTTCTTTATACATTAAAATACCGTTACTGAAAACTTATAAAACTTTATAAATAGCTTATAAAAGTCTATGTTTCATTCCTTGTTCATCCTATTCCATTTCGTATAAAACTACTTTGGTTGGTATAATAGTCCAAAGGCTTAAATTCCCCACTAACGTATGGGTACATGGAAATAGTATCTTTTAAGTGATTTAAACTAATTCCTGACCATAGTTTTTAAGGTTTAAACTAGCATTATAATCTCTGTCCAATATAGAACCACAACAATAACTACAAATATATTTTCTATCACTTAGTTTTAAATCTTTTTTGTATGAACCGCATTGGCTACAAGTTTTGCTACTAGGAAAGAATCTATCTGCTACTATAAACTTTATATTATTCCATTCTGATTTATATTGTAATTGTCTTGTGAATTCATGAAATCTTTGCTGCCCTATGGCCTTAGATAGATGTTTGTTTTTCATCATGCCAGTTACATTTAAATCTTCTACTACAATAAAGCTTGGTTTTCGCTTTATTATTTCAGTAGTTATTTGATGTAAATAATTATGACGAATATTTGTTAGCCTTTGATTTAACTTTTTAAGCTGATTTTCTAGTTTTATAATATTTTTTGTTTTCTCGTAACGGCATTCACCACCTTTCGTTTTTATTTTATTCATTTCATATTTTCTTGATATTTTTCTTTGAAGTCTTTTTTTCTTCTTTTCTAATTTTTTTATTCTTTTATTCTTATTTATGTTTTTATATACAGTACCATCTGATACTACTGCTAATTTTTCTATACCTAAATCTATTCCTATCCCTTTATTTGTTGGTATTTCTATATTATCCGGATATTCTATGCCGACTGAAATCCACCAACTAAGTCCATCAAAAGATACCCTTGGATTTATATATTTAACACCTTCACCATAAGGTATTCTTCTATGCTCACACAATCTTATCCAGTTAAATTGTTGCTTGTTTTTCTTTTTGCTGGTAGCTAGTTTTTCTAATTTTACATGAGTTCCAGTGAATTGTATCTTATCTGTATCTACATAAAAACTTGGTTTAGTCCTTCTTCTACTTTTAAACCTTGAAAAATTACTTTCACCTTTAAAAAATCTGATATAAGCATCACAAGCGTCTTTTATTGCTTGTTTTGTGATATTGTTAGAATAATTATTTAGCTAACTATATTCTTCTATTTGTTTTAGTTTAGTAAATTCTTTTCTAAGCTTTCCATTGAGTATAAACTTTCCACCATTTTTATAGTTTTCTATTTGCTTGTTTAATGTCCAATTGTAAGCAAATCTAGCTACTCCTGCTGATTGTAATAATTTTGTCTTTTGTTTGTTATTTGGTTTAAGCTGAACTCTTATACCTCTAATCATCCTCTTTCACCTCACTTTATAAGTTCATTATATCATGAGGTATTAAAGCTATCAAACAAGTGTTCCAAAGGTTTTATAATTATTAAACTGAAACATTGATGAAAATTAGTATATTTTTATAAAAATTTATAATTTAAATTTAACAGCTAATCCCCTCTTTTAAAACTAAGATAGTTAAAAATATAACATTCTATGTGAATATTATATCATACTTTTCTGTAAAAAGATAGTTTTGTAGATAAAATCTTTAATTATTTACAAAAACGACATACCCTTCCGACCCTATGGGCCAGAAGGGTATGTCCACAAAATCAGGTGATGAACAAGAAGTTACTTAATTATATACTAGCAAGCAATACTTTAATTTGCTCAATATTAGTATTTGCAGTTGTTAATAACTTAACTTGTTCATCTTGAAGTAATAATATTTTTTGGAAACTATTTGCAGCTTCTTTGAATTGCTTATTTCTTAAATATCCCACATAGTTTTTGGATTCTTTCAATATACTACCAGCAATGTATTCACTTTCTTTTATGGCAGATTCAATACTTCCAGTTAATTCTCTAATTTTTCCATAGGTTTCCTTGTCTATAGTTCTTTCTTTGTCTTTAATTATCTCTTTCATTTCTATACCTATGTCTTTTAAATCGTTTTTTGCTTGAAGGGTTAAATCATAAGCATTTTTAGAATTATGAACAAATTGCCTTTTCATATTATATTGTTTTTCAACAATATCTAGAATTTCTCTTCCTTTTTTAATTCCATGCTCAATTTTATCTCCAATTTCAGTTAAGCTTTCAACATCTTCTAATGTGTATTCTATTTCTTCTTGGATTATTTCTTCTTCCTGAAGAATATTTTCTTGTTCATCTAATATTTCTTCTACTTCTTCGATTATTTCCTCTATTTCTTCTTCTAGCTCTAAAACTTCCACCTCTTCTGCTTCATCAAACTCATCACTACTAGCAAAAACCTGACCTGTAGTGAATACTACAAGTAATAAAGTTAATAAAAATAAGTTTTTCTTTTTCATTAATATCCCTCCTTTCTTTTCTATGGTAGCCATTGCTAATATCGTCAAGTTTTAGAAATACTTTAGCCAAAAAACTCCTAAAACACAAGATAAATACTAGTAACTTAGTAGGGAAAAAATGATAAATTTAGCCTATATCATTTCTATAGTATTAATGATATATTGTAGTTCAGTGAAGTTTAATTGAGGTTTGTGTATATACTTTAACGTAGTATAAGAATATGTAAATAGTAAAAAAGGGGTAGGGTTAGCTATTTATAAGTATTCAATGTTTCTAAATTAGGACAACCAAGTTAATAAAAAGTCGCAACTTTTAAAGATAACCTCTTTAAGATAGTTGCGACTTTTTTCATATTTAAAAATGATGAGAAAGGAGGATAGTTTGGACTTTTTATAAAATAAGGAGGAGATATTTTGAAAGTTGTTAGAAAATTCTTACTAATATTTATTGTCTTAACACTAAATCAAGATATAGTAGTTATAGAAGCAGTTAAAGACGAAGATGAAAATACAATTCATTATAAAGGTAGGATAGAGCCAATAGATGAAGATAGAGAGATAAAGCTTTTTGCATATATAGAAAAGGATGATAAAAATTATATTAAAGAGTTTAAAGGGATTGTAAAGAGAAATTAAATATTTTAACTAAGTGGGAAAGACATTAATAAAAGACTGTACCAAAATAATTTGATTATCTTGGTACAGTCTTTTTCAATTGTATAGGTATAATTATCATGTGAAATTTTATATAATGGATATAAATATTTTTAAGGGGTGATTTTATGTCAGAAATGGAAAAAGTAATTATAGATGTGGATACTGGAATAGATGATGCGTTAGCTTTAATTTTCGCTATAAAAAGTGGAAAGCTAGATATAAAAGGTATAACTACTGTGGCAGGGAATGTACCAGCTAGGACTGCCACTTTAAATACTTTAAAGGTATTAAAACTTTTAAAAAAAGAGTATATTCCAGTATACGAGGGAATGACAAATCCATTATTTAGAGATATAAAATTTGCTGATGGAGTTCATGGATTAGATGGACTTGGTGGGACTTTAAAGGATGTGGAAGTAAATTATGAAGAAGGTATCCATGGAGTAGATTTTATTATAGATACAATTATGAAAAATAAAAAAGATATAACTATTATACTGTTAGGTCCACCAACTAATATGGCTTTTGCACTTAAAAAAGCTCCTGAAATTGCAAAATATATAAAAAGAATAGTTATCATGGGTGGAGCTATAAATGGTATTGGAAACGAAACTAGGACTGCAGAGTTCAATTTTTATACAGATCCAGAAAGTGTAAGGGTAGTATTTGAAAGTAAAGTCCCAATACGAATGGTAGGATTAGATGTAACAAACAATGCAGTAGTTTATAGAAAAGATTTAGAGAGGTTTTCAAAGGAAAAAGAAGTGGCTAATTTTGCAATAAATGTTTTAGACTATTGTATTAATAAATGTAATGAGTTATTTGAAATTGAAAATTGTTCTCTTCATGACCCTCTGGCAGTAGCTACAGTTATTGATTCATCTATTATAAAAACGAAAAAATATTATGTAGATATAGAAACTAATAGTGAACTTTGTGATGGAATGACAGTATGTGATTTTAACAATATATTAGAAATGAAGCCTAATGTAGATGTAGCAGTAGATGGAGATTATGAAAAATTTTTGAATTATTTTATAGATATTATAAATAAGTAATTTAGATAAATATAGGGACTGTGAACTTATATATATTATTCTAGAAGATTGTCCTGTTTAATTCACAAAAGACAGACTTCCTATTTTTAAATGTTTTTTTAAAAACTCCTAAGAGGAACTAATGGTCTGTAGTGCCAAGTATTTCATAAGAATAAGAAGTGCAGGAGCTATTCAATCAAATATTTCTCTAGGAGATTTAATAATAGCTACAGGTGCTGTATGAGAAGATGGAACATCTAAAATGTATGTAGAATCAGAATATCTGGTAGTAGCAGATGTATTACTTATGAATTATTTAATAGAGACTTGTAAAGAATTAGAGTTTCCATATTATTATGGTATTGTAAGGAGTCATTATAAGATGAAATAATGGAGTACTGGAACAAGATGGGAATACTTGCATCAGATGTGGAAACAGGAACTCTCCTTTCATTAGCCCAATTAAAGGGAGTAAAAGCTGCTAGTATATTAAATACGGCAGTAGAATATAAGAGCAATTTAAAAGATGGAATAGTAGATTATGATACAGAAGAAAAAATTTGTATAGAGGGAGAAAAGAGAGAAAGGTAGTGTAAATAAATCTGTGCTTAAGTGAAAATAAAAGCTCTTTTCTGGCAAGAGTCAAAATAAGAATAAAAACCAGAAAGGAGCATTTTTATGTCAACAATACCAAAAGAAGTTTTAAGAGAAATGATCAATGATGGAAATTTAGAAATGGCAGGAGACCTTCATTCATATTTAAAAGAGGTTTTTAAGGATGCCTTACAAGAAATGTTGGAGGTAGAACTTGAAGTAGAGTTAGGATATTCTAAAGGCGATAGAAAAATAAAAGGACTGATAATCGTAGAAATGGCTATTCACAAAAAACTGTAAAAACTCAATTTGGAGAAATGGATTTAGATGTACCAAGAGATAGAAATGGTGCTTTTGAGCCAGTAGTTGGACTTAAAAATAAAAGAAACATATTTGGAATAGAACAAAAAGTAATTTCCCTTCATGCTAGAGAAATGTCTACAAGAGATATACATGATCAAATTAAAGATATTTATGGAATTGAAATGTCTGCTGAAATGGTTAGCAAAATAACCGATAGGTTGATTCTTGATATAAAAGAATGGCAAACAAGGCCTTTAAAATTTATATATCCATTTGTTTTTATGGATGCAATACCTTACAAAGTAATAGAGGATGGCCAAATTAAAAATAAAGCAGCTTATGTTGTATTAGGGGTTGATTTAGATGGATCTAAAGGCATACTAGGTATTTGCATAGGTGAAAGTGAATCTTCGAAGTTTTGGTTAAGAGTACTTAATGAGCTGAAAAATAGAGGGTTAGAAGATGTATTAATGTTTAGTGTTGATGGGTTGACAGGACTTAAAGAAGCTATTCAAACCGCTTACCCTAAAGCTGAAATACAAAGATGCATAATTCATCAGCTTAGGAATTCTTTTAAATATGTTAGCTATAAGGATAAAAAACAGTTTGCAAAAGATTTTAAAGCAGTTTACACAGCTATCAATGAAGAGACTGCATATGAAGCATTAGGGGAACTTGAAGAAAAATGGAATAGCAAATATCCCTTTGCAATTAAAAGCTGGGATATGAATTGGGATGTATTATCCCCATTCTTCAAGTACCCTAATGAAATTAGAACCATAATGTATACAACAAATATTATAGAAAGCTTGCATAGACAATTTAGGAAGGTTACAAAGACCAAATCAGTCTTTCCCTCAGATCAATCTTTGGAAAAAATGCTTTATCTAGCAAGCCAAAATGTAATGAAAAAGTGGAGTAGACGCTATAAAAATTGGGATTATATCCTCAATCAATTAACTATATATTTTGAAGGAAGGATAGAACCTTACATCTAAAATAAAACTATAATTTGACTGAAAATTAACTATTTAATAAGTAAAAAAGTAGCATTGATTCTTACTTATTAAGCCTACTCATCCATTATAAGAATTATTGCCAAAGTTATAAGATTTTATGTATATTATCCTAAAACTTTGGCAAACTAAAACCAAGATACAAGTTTAACATTTATATCCAATTAAATATTTCTTGTTAGAAAAGGGCTATCGCTCTTAAACTAAAAGCACAAACTATTTTACAGACTCAAGGAGAGAAATAAAACTAGTTTTGGAAGCTATATAAGATAGAGATAAAAGGATGACATTGTCATCCTTTTATTAAACATATCTACCATGCCATTGTACCTTCCATTATGATAACTGCACTCCCCCCTACTTTCACTTCTTTTACTGTGCCTCTTTCATGAAGAATCTCTGCAACTATTTCACTAGGTCTATCCATTGTATAACCTTGTTCTATTTTCATAATTATTTTATTATCTTTTAGTGAAACTTCTTTATTTTCAACTAAATACGAGGCAAGAGCTCCATTGGCTGTACCTGTGGCTGATTCTTCATTGATTTCCACAGATGGGGCAAAATCTCTAGTGTGAATATCATTATTTGGATTTTCTGTTTCAAATGTGAAAGCATGAATACTAACAAACCCTTTTTCTTTTTGATATTTTCCCAATTTAATAAAATCAGGATTTGCTTTTTTCAATGTTTTCAAATCTTTTACTGGAACCATCATATCAGGCAATCCTGTAGAAACAATTTGTAATGGCAAATTATTTAGTTCTAAATCTGAAGTCTTTAGACCTAATAATTCTGCAATTTTAGAAATCTCGTTACTGGTTTCTATTATTTCTGGTAGTCTTTGCCCCATGACAACCCTATCTAGTTTGCCTTCACTTGAAGCTATTAAATATACAGGTAATATTCCAGCTTTAGTTTCTTGAAAAACAAGTTTTTCTTTACAATCTAATTTTATTTTTCCTTCTTGAAATAGAACATGAAAAGTAGCAATTGTTGCATGACCACATAAATCTACTTCTTCAGAAGGAGTGAAAAAACGTACTTTAAAATCAGCTTTTGAGTTTGTAGTAGGCAGAACAAATGCTGTTTCAGAACAATTCATCTCTCTAGCAATTTTTTGCATTTCTTCCTTTGTAAGATTGCTAGCATCAGTTACAACACCAGCAGGATTTCCTCCAAAAGAATATTTTGTAAAGGCATCTACCTGATAAATTTTCACTTTTTTCAAAATTCATTCCCCCATAAAATCAATTTATTACTAAATTATTTTTAAAATCCTTTTTCTATAAGGTATTCTCCAAATTTTTTCAAACTAGTTTCAAAATCTTTTCTACCATATTCCATACGAATATAATTATCTTTAAAGGCATAAATGTTTGCGGGCAAAAGAAGAACACCTTTTCTTGTTACTAAATCTTCACAAAAGTCTTCTATAGGTTCATCAATATTTACTTTGTGGAAGGCGATAGGACCAGCTTGTGGTTGGTTGTTAACAAATAAATCTGGATATTTTTCAAAGAAGTTGTTAGCAACTTTTAAATTATTTTCTATGATTTTCATATTTCTACCTAGAATCTTATCACCATGCTTAAGGGCAACTGTTGCTAAAAATTCCCTAGTGCTACTGCTACAAATTGAAGTATAATGTTTAAAGCCAATCATTTTATCATATATTGCCTTATTTTGAGTAGCAATCCATCCAATTCGCAATCCAGCAAGACCATATGCTTTAGACATGACTCCCAATGATACTGCATTTTCATATACATCTGAAAACCAAGGTAGTTTTTCTCCATTAT
Organism: Anaerosalibacter massiliensis; assembly: GCF_024623155.1. NCBI lineage: Bacteria > Bacillati > Bacillota > Tissierellia > Tissierellales > Sporanaerobacteraceae > Anaerosalibacter > Anaerosalibacter massiliensis. Next base: position 127,376 of record NZ_JANJZL010000006.1, on the reverse strand, counting down.
ATTCAAGACCTTTATATACTTCATCAGAGAAAACAAGAATATTATTTTTTCTAGCTATTTCAGTAATTTCCTCTATTTCTTTTAAACTGAGAACATAGCCTGTAGGATTATGAGGTGTATTTACAACAATAAGTTTGGTATTTGGTTTTATTAAATTTTTAAATTCATCTATGTCTAATAACCATTCACTTTCACCCTGTTTTAGTTCTCATTTAGAAACCTCACAGCCAATAGAGTTTGCCACTTCATAAAGAGATTGGTAGACAGGGAATTGGCATATTATATGATCACCAGTGTCAAGGACAACATTCATATAATTAAATATTGCTTCTTGAGCTCCTACATGGACTAAAATTCCATCTATATCTATATTTGAATAAAGTTTTGCAATTTCTTTTCTTAATTCAAGACTACCTTCAACTTCTGTATATCCCAACCAACTGTCTAGAAATTCTTCTTTAGCCCCTTCTTCAAGGTTTAATAATTCTTCAACAGTCATGGATTCACAATCAGATTGAGTCAATAAATAAGGTGCTGTAAACTCATATTTATTAAAAAATACTTCTAATCTAAAATCATTTATTTTCATAACTATTTACCAGCCTTTCATATAGTTTGTTAATTAAGGGCCCTTAATAGTATATTTATATTATAGCAATATAAAAACTCAATGTCTCCATCCATTTGGCTTGCAATAAAACCAACCAAACTATATTATATATTTATAAGTATTGGAGTGTGGTAGTATGATGGATATAAAATGGAAACCTAATAAGAAATCCTCTATAAAGTATTAGCCGAATCTTTATGGGGATTTATTACAAGGCTTAGGACAAAGATATTAGCTCATAATCTCTGTTATTTTATCAATACTCTACTAAGTAAAGACATAAATCTTGGTAAAATTAAAGAACTAATGTTTGGGTCATATATCCAAGTATAGTTGTGAAGGCTATATCTTTTTGTGAAAATAAGTTGGTAAATTTATCTTATCTCAAATTTACTAGCATTCATCTATTTTCTATAATAATTTAAATTAAGCTTAGCTTTATGAGGAGGATTTTTCAAATGGGAAATGCAAAAAAAACAGCAAAGTCTGTTGGAATAATTATGTTCTTTACTCTTACAGGAAAGTTCTTAGGATTTTTAAGAGATATATTAATAGCAAGAAAATTTGGTTCGGGAGATATGACAGATACTTATTTTATAGCTTTAGATGCAACTGTTGTGTTTATGGGTTTAGTAGGAGCGGCTTTAAATACTACGCTTATACCTATTCTATCTGAAATAGAAGCGAAATATAGTAAAGAAAAAAAGATAAATTATTTGAATAATGTATTCCATGCGGTGTTCTTCTTATCTATTATATTTTCATTAATTGGTTGGATATTTTCACCACAGATAATAGGGATCTTTGCAAAAGGATTTGAAGGAGAAAAACTTCAATTAGCAGTTAAATTACATAGAATAGGATTACCAATTGCCTTTTTCTCTGTTGCAACATATATATTTACAGGATATTTAGAAAATAATGAAAACTTTGGCATACCTGCAGCAACAAGTTTTCCTTTTAATTTTGTACATATAGTATTCCTAGTTTTTTTATCACAGAAATATGGAATTGAAGGGCTAATGGTAGCTAGTGTTTTAGCAGCATTATCTCAAGTTCTTATTCAAATTCCTTCAGCTAGAAAATTAGGTTATAGATATGAATATGTTTTTGATATGAAAGACAAATATTTAAGAAAAGCACTGGTTTTAACAATACCAGTTTTAATTGGTTCTGCTATAAATGAAATTAATGCAATAGTAGATAAAACTTTAGCATCAGATTTAGTGAAGGGAAGTATATCGGCTCTTACCTATGCAAGTAGAATAAAAGGTACAGTCCTTGGAGTATTTGTATTAGCTATAGCGAAAGTAATATTTCCAATCCTTTCAAGAGAATCTAATAAAAATAATAAGGAATATCTAGTTAAGGTTATAATCTATAGTATAAATGTAATACTTATTATAACTGTACCAGCAACCATAGGACTTATAGTTTTATCAGAACCTCTTATAAGGATATTTTTAGAAAGGGGAGCCTTTGATAGTACAGCAACTCTCATGACTTCTCAAGCTCTTGTATTCTATTCCTTTGGAATTGTTGGTATTGCTATAAAAATTATGCTAAGTAGAGTATATTATTCTTTACAAGACACTAAAACTCCAATGATAAATGGAATAATAGCCGTAATAATAAATATAATAATGAATTTAATACTTGTTGGTCCATTGAAACATAAAGGTTTGGCTTTAGCTACTAGTATTTCGGATATATTAACTTCTTTAGTATTTATTTATGGTTTGAAGAAGAGGATTAATGCTATAAAAATAAAAGATTCTGCAATTTGTCTTATAAAGACTACAGTAGCGTCTATAATTATGGGGGTAGTTGTTTATTTTACTTATGGAGGATTATCATTCTATATAGAAAAAAGGATTATTCCGGCTACATCAACCCTTACTTTTATAAGAGATATAATAGTACTTGCTATTCCAGTGGCAATTGGAGGAATAATATATTTTGGATTCTGTTATTTATTTAAAGTGAAAGAAATAAATTTGATTCTTGACAATGCAAAAGAAAGACTAAACAGAGATTAAAGGAAATATAAAAATGAATTTTGTGAAGAGAGTATTGGATTTTATATTAAGCTTAATAGCACTTATTATACTATTTCCAGTATTTTTAATAATAGGTATTGCTATAAAAATTGATTCTAAAGGGTTTGTATTTTTCAAGCAGGTTCAGCAGACATTTCAATTCCATAAATATCTTTAATTTAATCATGTATGTCTCTTGTAGACATCCCTCTAGCATAAAGAGAAATTACTTTTTGTTCTATTCCAGATATATTTCTTTTATTTTTAGGTACAACTACTGGCTCAAAATCACCATTTCTATCTCTTGGTATATCTAAATCCATTTCTCCAAATTGAGTTTTTACAGTTTTTTGTGAATATCCATTTCTACGGTTATCAGTTCTTTTATTTTTTCTATCACCTTTAGAATATCCTAACTCTACTTCGAGTTCTGCCTCCAACATTTCTTGTAAGGCATCCTTAAAAATCTCTTTTAGATATGAATGAAGGTCTCCTGCTGTTTCTAAATTTCCATCATTGATCATTTCTCTTAAAACTTCTTTTAGTATTGTTGACATAAAAATGCTCCTTTCTGTTTTTTGCTCTTATTTTGATTCTTGCCAGAAAAGAGCTTTTATTTTTACTTAAGCGCAGATTTATTTACACTACCTAAAGGTATAAAAAAGAGGCGTTTCATAACTAATTAATTAGTTATGAAACAGCCCTTTTCTTTTATTATAAATATTATTAGTCTATTTTAAGTAAAGTTGCTTGCTGATATCCTACAATTATTGATAAAGTATTTCTTTGAGTTAAAGAATATCTAACTCCATCTATTATTATTGGATTATTTAACATGTCTTTTCCCTTAATTTCACATTTGTTTCCTTTATTTTGTAAATGTTTTATAACTGCTTTTGCTAAATTATCAGGTTTAATATGTTTTTATTTAACTCTAAAACTATTTTCTCTTTAGACAAAGTACCGTGCCATTTGGTTATAGTCTCATACCATTATATATAATATACAATTAATTATCTATATTTAAAGATAAAGATTAAAATAAAGATAATTTTTTTCTAATAATGTATAATAGAAAGGAAAGGTTTTTCAATGTTTTTATAAAATTATAAAGGTGGTTTACAATGAATAGGAGACTTGAAGTTTATGTTAAAACAAAATTGAATCTAGATGAAGAAATAAAGAGGGTTAAATATTTAGAAGAAGAATTGGAAGATTTAAATATTAAAAGGCCTATAAGAGATGGAGAAGTATCTATAAATACTACTCACATTCAAGAAGAACAGGTCAATACTAAAATAGGATTCTTCATAAGAAATGCCACTAACGAAACTATAATTTTGAAACAAATACCAGTGAAATTTATAGCAAAAGAAGGATATATACTAGATATGAGAAGATATAAACTCAAAGTACCATTAGAAATTCCTTCTTATTCAGCTATGCCTTGTAGTATTGATGTAGACAAGAAAAGCTATCCAAAATTTACTTATAGAGTAGTAGTAGATAGTAGAGTGGGTGGGAATAGATAAGTATATATAATAAAGATACAAAAAATCGAGAAAAATATATTGGCAACTTGTGTCAATTTAATGGATTTATAGTTGTGCTGTTTTTAGCAAGTTTATTAAAAGGATTTTAAGGTATGTGTATAGAAAGTTATTCTATTAGCCAATATAAAATATCAGGGGGGAGTATAAAGTGAATTTTAAAGATAAGAAATCTTTAAGTTTTTTTCTATCGTTAGCATTAGCAATGAGTATTATTTCTACACCAATTGTTAGTTCATTGGAAAACGTTGCTTTTGCAGAAGAAGATACTACAGAAATAACTATTCTCCATACAAATGACACACATTCTAGAATAAAAGAAGGAGTAGGATTTGCTAGAATAGCTACTAAAGCTAGGGAAATGAAAAATGAAGGCAAAAATGTATTATTATTAGATGCAGGAGATACATTACATGGTTTACCTATAGCCACAATATCAAAAGGTGAACCTATAGTGAAAGTGATGAATAAAGTAGGATATGATGCTATGGTTCCAGGAAATCATGATTTTAACTATGGTTATAACAGATTGTTAGAACTAAAGGGAATGGCAAATTTCCCAATGGTTGCTTCTAATGTAGTAAAAGACAATGGAACAAGGGATTTTGAACCATATATAATAAAAGAGATTGATGGTGTAAAAGTGGGCATATTTGGACTTTCAACACCAGAAACGAAATATAAATCTAATCCAAAAAATACAGAAGGAGTAAAGTTTGAAGATCCAGTAGCAGTTTCAAAGAATATGGTTAAGAAACTAAAAGATGAAGGTGTAGATGTAATAATTGCATTGTCCCATTTGGGAATGGATGAAGAAAGTGAAATAAAGAGCATAGATGTAGCAGGTCAAGTTGAAGGTATAGACATAATAGTAGATGGACATAGTCATACTACTTTAACTGAAGGAAGAGGTGTAAAAGATACTTTAATTGTCCAAACAGGTCAGTACACTGACAACTTAGGAGTGGTAAATATTAAAGTTAAAAATGGGAAGGTTACTGAAAAAATTGCAAGATTAATAACTACTGAAGAAGCAAGTTCAATAGAGGAAGATGAAAATATTAAGAATTTAATAGTTGAAATAGAAAAGAAAAATGAAGAGGTAACAAAGATTGAAGTAGGAGAAACAAAAGTAAGGCTTGATGGAGACAGAGAGAAGGTAAGGGCAGGAGAAACAAATCTTGCAAATATTATAACAGATATTATGTTAGAAGCAGGAGAAGCTGATGTAACTATAACAAATGGAGGAGGAATTAGGGCTTCTATAGAACCAGGAAAAATTACAAAAGGTGATGTAATTGCAGTATTACCTTTTGGAAATTACTTAGTAGTTAAAGAAGTAAAGGGAATAGATATATTAAATGCATTAGAGCATGGAACTAAATCCTATCCAGAACCAGCAGGAGGTTTTCCACAAGTAGCTGGTATGACCTATAGACTAGATCTTAATAAAGAAGTTGGAAAGAGAATTCATAGTGTAGAAATACAAGGCAAACCGCTTGATATAAATAAGATTTATAAAGTGGCAACAAATGATTTTATGGCGGCAGGTGGAGATGGATATGAAATGCTTGGTGGTGGCAAACTAATAGCGGAGTATCCAGGACTAGATGAAATAGTAGCTGAGCATATTGGTAAATTAGGAGTTATAGATAAAGAAGTTGAAAATAGAATGATACTAGAAGAGGAAGAACCAGTTCCAGAACCAGTACCAGGATCAGATAAAGAAGTAGAAAAAGTGGAAGAAATGATTAATAAATTGCCAGAAAAAATAACATTAGCTAATAAAAAAGCTATAGAAGAAGTAAGGAAAGCTTTTGATGCACTAACAAAAGAGCAACAAAAATTGGTTAAAAATATTGACAAACTTATAGATGCAGAAAAGAAAATAGCCGAACTAGGAAAAGAAGAAGAACTAACTTCAAGACCAGAAAAACCAAAAATACCTAAGAAAGATAACAAAAAGCCTAAAGAAAAAGACAAAGGTGGTTTAAGAGGTATGTTACCTAAAACAGGTGATGGCTTATCATGGACATTAACTAGCCTATTTGGAGCAATACTTATTGCATTGGGTTGGAAACTTAGAAGGCAATAGATAAGTAGGCATAAAAGGTATATTTTTAAATAATGTGGAATGATTGGCGAATAGATAGTTTATTTCAACTATTTATTCGCTATATTTTTATAAAAAATTAAAAAAATTCAAGAATATATTTAAATATTTACTTAATTTTATGATGCTTTTTAATCTATTATTAGAATGAGTATGGAAGAATTCCAGAAAAAATATTTAAAAGAAGCAAGGAAAAAGTAAGCTATATTTTAGTGGAAAATATTTATATATGTAGTTACATAAGGAATTATAGGCAATATCTTATTTCATTATAAAGAATTTTAAATGCTTATATAGAAAAAATAAAGATATATAGAATAATATATTAGGAGGCAAAAAGTTGAGTTTTAAAAATAAAAAAATACTTAAACTAATACTTTGCGCCGTATTTACTGTGTGTATATTTTTATTTTTTTTAGAGGATATAATTTTAGCCCAAGCAAATCAAATAAAAGGTATCAAAAAAATAACTATTCTCCATACTAATGATATGCACGGAAGAGTACTTGAAGAAAAAGATAGTGGGATGGGATTTTCCAAGATGAATACGAAAATTAAAGAAATAAGAAAGAAAAATCCCAATACAATTTTATTAGATGTAGGAGATGCAATTCAAGGTTCTGAAATAGCTACAAATTCTAAGGGAGAAAGTATTATAAAACTTATGAATGCTATGAAATACGATGGAATGGCAGTTGGGAATCATGAATTTGATTATGGTTATAAAAGGCTATTGGAAATAAGAGATATGGCGAACTTTCCATTAATGACAGGAAATATTTTAAATGAAAATGGAAAAAATGATTTTAAGCCTTATATTATAAAAGAAGTAGACGGTATAAAAGTAGGCATATTTAGTGTATTAACTCCAGACACCCAATATGCAACAAGTCCAAAAAATATAAAGGGAATAAGTTTTTTAAATCCTTTAATAGCCTCTAATGAACTAGTCAAAGAATTAAAAGAAAAAGATGTAGATTTAATTATTGGGTTGACTCATTTAGGTGCAAGTAAAAAAGGAAAGTATTCTTCTATAGATATAGCTAAAAATATAGAAGGTATAGATATAATAGTGGATGGGCACAGCCACAAAGAAATGAATATGAAAGTAGAAGATACATTAATAGTTCAATCAGGAAAGTATACAGAAAACTTAGGAATAATAGATATTAAGTTTCTGGGTAATAAAATAATATCTAAAAAGGCATCTTTATTTACTAAAAAAGAAGGAGACAAATTAAAGGAAGATAGGGAAATTAAAGCTTTAATAAATGAAATAATAGAAGAAAATAAAAGCAAAACAAAAGAAACCATTGGAAAGTCAAAAAAGAAAACTTATATTGTAAAATCGGGAGATGTACTATTTAGAATAGGGAAAAAATATGGTATAGGATGGATGGAGTTAGCCGAATTTAATAAAATTAAAAATCCAAATAAAATATACCCAGGAGATATAATAAATATCCCTATAAAATAAATATAAGGATTTAAGATTATAGAAACTTAGCCAAGAAAGCCCATGTCTTAAGGTATGGGTTTTCTTGGTTTTTTGTATATGTGAAATCGATGAGCTTTAAGATTTTTTAAATTATAAGATAAAATTATTTTGATTTTAACTAAGTTTGTTATAATTATACTAGATATCAATTTTAGAGGGGAGAATACAATTGAAAATATTGGTAACAGGATTTGATCCTTTTGGTGGAGAAAAAATAAACCCTGCCTATGAGACAATTAAGAGGTTAGATAATAATATAAAGAAAGCAGAAATAGTTAAATTAGAAATTCCTACAGTATTTCAAAAATCAATAAAAGTACTCAACAAAAAAATAGCTAAAGAAAAACCAGATGTTGTACTATGCATAGGCCAAGCTGGGGGTAGGTATGATATAACTGTGGAAAGAGTAGCTATAAATATAGATGATGCTAGAATTAGGGATAATGAGGGAAAGCAACCTGTTGATGAACATATATTTTATGATGGGGATACAGCTTATTTTTCTAATCTTCCTATAAAAGCTATGGTGAAAAATATAAGAAGAGGCAATATACCAGCAAGTATCTCTAATTCAGCTGGAACCTTTGTATGTAACCATATTATGTATGGCCTTTTATATTTAATAGATAAAAAATATCCAGACATAAGAGGTGGATTTATTCATGTACCCTTCCTACCACAACAAGTTGTAGATAAAAATAATACTCCAAGTATGAATTTAAAAGATATAACAAAGGCATTAACTTTAGCCATAGAAGGAGCAATAGACAATGATAAAGACATAAAAACTGTGGAAGGGAAAACCCATTAAATAGAAATAAAACTTCCCATATTTATATAGCGTTACTTGTGTAGGTCAAGGGTTGGTTTTGGCTGACTGCATAAGGTTGATAGGTGGATATTTTACTCCACAAACCCTTACTTGTGAAAACCTTTATATCTCCAGTTATCAAAGAACATAGATTTATTGCAACTTATTTGTTGATACAATCCATCTCTCACCTATAGAGGGTGGGGGAATGTTGCATATTTAGTTAAAAATTCATCATAAATAACGTTAGCAGGTCATGTGATGGTTTATTATCACAGATGGGAAAATGAATCAGAACAAATTATTACTTTTTATGTTTTAGGAAATCCACAAGAGAAAGTAGATGAAACAGAGTTAAATTCAATATACAATAAATTTAAGCATCTCAAGTTTGAGGTGCTTTTCTACTTGTGAAAATATTTTTCAAAAATAACACTAAGTATTGAAAAAATATTACGTATATATTATAATGAAATCAATAAATGAATTTGAGGTGTTTTCATTGTATATAATTGGAATTGATGGAGGAGGAACCAAAACTATTGGTTACCTGTCAGATTATAATGGTAATATCTTAGCTGCAGCTAAAAGTGATACTTCCAACTATTTGTCAGCGGGTATTGAAAAAGCAAAGGAGTCCTTAGATAATGTTATTAAATCTCTTTGCTCTTATGACAATATTACTAAGGACGATATTGGGTTAATATCTTTAGGCTTGGCCGGTGCTGGTAGGAAGAGAGACAGAGAAGTAATAGAAACTATTTTAAAAGATCTAGGAATTAATTGTAAGAAAATAATAAATAATGATGCTTATATTGCATTAGTAGGAGCCCATGGCAAAAGTCAAGGGGTTATAACTATAAGTGGAACTGGTTCTATAACATTAGGGCTGAATAAAAAAAGAGAAATGTTTAGAACTGGTGGATGGGGTCACATCCTTGGTGATGAGGGAAGTGGATACTATTTTGGAAAAGAAGGATTAGTTGCAGTAATGAAATCTTATGATGGTAGAGAGAAAGGAACTTTAATTACTAACAAGGTTCTAAATTACTTGAATTTTACTACTGTAGATGAAATAGTTCAATATGTATATAGCAATATAAACAATAAAACTAAAATATCGGGTCTATCTAGATTGGTTATAGAAGCAGCAGAAGAAAATGATGAAGTGGCGAGGAAGATAATTAATAAAGGAGTACATGAATTAGTCAGTATGATAATAACAGTTGTTGATAAAATGGGCGAACCTGAAAATATTGCATTAACAGGAGGTATATTTGACAACTCTAATCTTATAAAAGATAAAGTCAATATAATATTGGAGGAAAAGTTCCAATTAAATGTAGTTGATAGAAAATATAGTAGTGTAATTGGTGCATTAATAATAGGTTGGGAAAATGAAGGAGTAAAATATAATGAGCTTAAATTATTAAACCAAATTAAGGAAGTTGATATTCATGACTAATGGAATATTAACTAAATTGAGGCAAGGAATAGATAGTTTTAGGCCGTCAGAACAAAAAATAGCAAATTATATATTAAATAACCCTAAGGAAGCTGCAACTCTTTCTGTTGTAGAGATGGCTAGAAAAAGTAATACCAGTGAAGCAAGTGTTATTAGATTTTGTAAAACTCTTGGATTAAAAGGTTATCAAGAATTAAGGATTGGAATATCTATGAGTTCAATGCAAGAATCTAAAAAAGAAAAGGTACTTCATGAAATAATAAATGCTAATGATTCTCCAAGGGTTATATTAGATAAACTATCAGCAGGCAGTATTCAAGCCATTAAAGATACTTGCAATGTTTTAAATGTTTCTAGTTTAACTGATGCAATAAATGCGATAAACACATGTGAAAAAATACATTTATTTGGTGCAGGAGCATCGTCAATAGTAGCTTTAGATGCTCAATATAAATTTTCTCGAATAGACATACCTGTTTCTATGTTTTTTGATCATCATATGCAATTGACATCAGCAGTGCATTTGATTGATAAAGATGTTGCTATAGGAATTTCTCATTCAGGAGAAACTAAAGAAGTAGTTGATGCCTTAAGAGTAGCAAAGGACAAAGGGACTACAACTATATCAATAACCCAATATGGCAACTCACCTATACAGGAAGTTTCCGATATAGTTTTATATACTGCAAGTGTAGAAAATAATTTTAGATCTGGAGCTATGGCATCTAGAATTGCACAACTTCATGTTATTGACAGTTTATTTATAGGGGTTGCTTGTAAGCGTTATGATGAGGTTATTGAACATCTTGAAACAACAAGGGAAGCTTTAGAAGGTAAAAAGTATAAATAGGAGGTTTCAATGGAATTTACATTAAATAATTTAACAACAGAAAAATCTAATTATAAATCAAAGGATATAGATAAAAAATCTACTATAGAAGTTTTAAAAATTATAAATGAGGAAGACAAAATAGTTGCTTATGCAGTAGAAAAGGAATTATCAAAAATTGCAAATGCAGTAGACAAAATAATAGAGTCATTTAAAAGTGGAGGCAGATTAATATATATAGGAGCAGGTACTAGTGGTAGATTGGGTGTATTAGATGCTTCTGAATGTCCACCTACTTTTAGTACAGACAAAGACCAAGTAATTGGAATTATTGCTGGAGGAAAAGAAGCATTAACAAATGCAATAGAAGGTGCAGAGGATAGTGCTAAATCTGGGGAAGAAGATTTAAAGAATGTAAAATTAACAAAACTAGACACAGTTGTAGGAATAGCTGCTAGTGGCAATACTCCCTATGTATTAGGAGCTATAGATTATGCAAAGAGTATAGGAGCAAGTACTGTTGGACTAAGTTGCAATGAAAATAGTATGCTTAGTAAAGCAGTAGAAATACCTATTACCCCTGTTGTTGGGCCAGAAGTTGTTACAGGCTCTACTAGATTAAAGGCGGGAACAGCACAAAAGATGGTTTTAAATATGCTAACAACTGCTTCTATGATAGGAATTGGTAAGGTTTATAATAACTTAATGGTTGATTTAAATCCTTCTAACAAGAAACTTATAGAAAGATCTAAAAGAATAATAATAGAAGCTACGGGTGTAAGTGAGGCAGAAGCCAAGAAGTATTTAAGTCTTTCAAATTATAAACCAAAAGTAGCAATTGTAATGATAGAAACTGGATGCAGTTATGATGAAGCAGTGAGATTTCTTAATAAATATGATGGTTCAATATATAAGGCTATAGAAATGTATTCATAAATTAGACTTAAGGAGGAGAAGTAATGGGAAAAACCATAGAAGAAACAATATTTTCAATAATAATTCATGGTGGAAATGCTAGAGGAAAGGCATATGAAGCTCTTAAATTCGCACAGAGTGGAGATTTTGAAAAAGCAAAAAAAGCTTTAGACGAATCAGATGAAGAAATTAAATTGGCCCATAATATCCAAACTGATATTATTCAAAAAGAAGCAGGTGGAGAAAAAGTTGAAATTTCTGTATTATTTGTACATGCTCAAGATCATTTAATGACAGCAATTGCTGAAAAAGAGTTAATAGAAAATATGATAGATTTATATAAAAGAATAGATAGGTTGGAAAAAGATAAGGAGGCGTAAAAATGGAAGGTTTAAAGATTGCAGTAATAGGTGGAGGAAGTAGCTACACACCAGAATTAATAGATGGTTTTATTAAAAGAAAGGAAGAACTTCCAGTAAAGGAAATATATTTAGTTGATATAAAAGAAGGAGAAAAGAAATTAAACATTGTAGGTAATTTAGCTAAGAGAATGGTTGAAAAAGCAGGTCTCAATACTAAGGTAGTTCTAACTTTAGACAGGAAGGAAGCTATTAAAGACGCTGATTATGTAATTACTCAATTCAGAGTAGGTGGATTGAAGGCTAGGGCTAGAGATGAAAATATTCCACTAAGGTACAATGTATTAGGACAAGAAACTACAGGAGCAGGAGGATTTGCAAAAGCTTTAAGGACAATACCTGTAATAATGGATATATGTAAAGATATTGAAGAATTATCTTCAGACGCTTGGTTAATTAATTTTACAAATCCAGCAGGTCTTATAGCGGAGACTGTTCTTAGATATACAAATGTTAAAGCCATGGGATTGTGTAATGTACCTGTTAATATGAAAAACACTACAGCTAGAATGTTTGGTGTAGAGCCAGAAAGAATAAAGATGGATTTTATAGGATTAAATCATTTAAGTTGGGCAAAAGATATATATTTAGACGGAAAAGATATTATGAAAGAAGTAATAGAAAAGAATCTAGATGATGAATCTTTAAATATGAATAATATTCCAAATCTTAATTGGGACAAAGACTATTTAAATGGTTTAAATATGTTACCTAGCCCATACCTTAGATATTATTATATGATGGATGAAATGGTCCAAAATCAAATAAAAGACGTAAAAGAAGGTAAAGGCACTAGAGCAGAACAAGTAATGAAAATTGAAGAGGAACTATTTGAACTATATAATGATGAAAATCTTGATATTAAACCACCTCAATTAGAAAAAAGGGGAGGAGCATATTATTCAGAAGCTGCAGTATCATTAATTAGTGCTATCCACAATGATAAGAAGGAGATTCATGTAGTAAATATTAAAAACAATGGAGCTATTCCAAATTTAGATAATGATGTAGTTATTGAATGTAATGCTTTTGTAGACAAAACTGGAGCAACACCAATGACAATAGGTAAGATGCATCCAATTATATCTGGATTAGTTAATCATGTTAAAGCTTATGAATTATTGACTGCAGAGGCAGGAATTACTGGAGATTATAGAAAAGCTTTAGAAGCTCTATATACTAGCCCTCTAATACCATCAGTTACTGTAGCAAGAAAACTATTAGATGATATTTTAGAAGAAAATAAAGAATATCTACCTCAGTTTAATAGATAATAATATGAAAAATGTAATTATAAATGCAGATGATTTTGGATTGACTGATGGATGCAATAAAGGGATAGTCAAAGGAATAAAAGATGGAGTAGTAACTAGTACTACTGTAATGATGAATATGCCTTATGCTAATAAAGGAATTGAAATGTTAAAGTCTATGAGTTTCAAATCTGCTGGAGTCCATTTAACATTAACTTGTGGAGAACCAACTTTACCAGCTGAAGAAATTCCCTCATTGGTAGATAATGAAAATAGATTTTATAGAAGAAGAGCCGAGCTTTTTCCGAAGCTTCGTTTAGAAGAAGTGGAAAAAGAGTTGAGAAATCAAATTGAGCTATTTATAAAAACAGGATCTAAACCTTCCCATTTAGACAGCCATCATCATATTCATATGTATGATGGCATTAGGGAAGTAGTAGCTAAATTAGCAAAAGAATACAATTTGCCATTAAGATATGCAAATGAAGAAACAAAACAATATTTAAAAGAAAATAATATATTAACAACAGATAATTTTTCTATGGACTTTTATGGAAAAAATACAAGTATAAATAGGATGAAAGAAATACTGGAAAATGCCAGTAATGGGACGATTGAAATTATGGTTCATCCAGCAATAGTGGATAAAGAGTTGGAAAGTTTAAGTAGTTATAGTGCTAATAGATCTAAAGAACTTGAAATATTAATTAGTAGGGAGTTAAAGAATTGGTTTATAGAAAAAGATATTAAACTAATAGGATTTAACAATATTTAACAATTTAATTGCTCATCAGGAGGTGGGAAATATGTCAAAACCAGCAAGTGAAAAAGTTTTTCAAAAAACAGATTATGAAATACCAATCTTTAGTATGAAAAGTGCATTAATAATCCTTTTAGATGCAATAGTTGGGACTTTTGTGTTTCCATATATATTAACTCTATTTGGAGTAAGTTTTAAATTTGGAGTAATATTAGGAAATGTAATTTTTACTGGTTATGCTTTATCCTATGCAAGATTTTTTATAGAATCTAATAAGGGGTATTGTAAGAAATTTTGGTTCACTTATGCAGGATTCTCCTTAGCTTTTGCCATAATAGTGTATTTTTGGTTGTATTTGGGCATATATATCTAAAAAATGAAATTTTTCCACAACATACAAAATAACATAAAAAATTATTGCGAAAACTAAGTGAAATTATAAAATATTAAATGGTTATAAAACAAAAGAAAACGTTTAAGGAGGATTAATTATGAAAATATTATTTGTTTGTTCCCAAGGGATGTCTAGTGCAATAGCAGTAAATGCATTAAAAAAGGAAGCTGAAAAAGATGGAACAGATATTGAAGTGTTAGCAGTTAGTACTCAGCAATTTGAAGAAGAAGTTAAAAATGGATATGATGCAGCTATGGTTGCTCCTCAAGTTAGACATCGTTTTGAATATTTAAAAGAATTTGCAGATGCTGCTAATGTACCATGTGAATTAATTCAACCACAAGCATATAGTCCATTAGGAGGGCCAAAGTTGTTAAAACAAGTTAAAGATATTATTGGAAATAAGTAAAGCAGAAAAAATAGGAGGATAGACATGATAGAAAGAGTTAGTAAATTCTTAGATGAAAAGTTATCAACACCAATGGCGAAAATGGCTGAACAAAGACATCTAAGAGCAGTAAGAGATGGTATAATATCTACATTGCCACTAATTATAGTAGGAAGTTTATTTTTAATAATTGCATTTTTTCCATTTCCAGAGGGGACAGCAATTAAAACTTGGCTAGGAGATAATGCAGCAACTATATTATTGCCATATAGAATGACTATGTATATAATGTCTTTATATGCAGCATGGGGTATTGGATACAGTTTAGCAAGGTCTTATAAATTAGATGGAGTTACTGGAGGTATATTAGCGGCTGCAGCATTCTTGCTAACTATTGTACCTGAGTCAATTGAAGAATTAGGAATAGTAATGCCAATGGGAAACTTAGGTGGCGGTGGAATGTTTATTGCTATTTTAATGTCTATATTTGCAGTAGAAGTGTTAAGATTTACAACAACTAAAAATTTTCGTATAACTATGCCTGAGCAAGTTCCACCATCTGTAGCAAGATCTTTTGAGGCTTTAACACCTGCAGCTATTATTATTCTAACAATAGGAACTATAACATATTATCTAAACTTTGATTGGCATGGAGTTATTGGAAAGCTTGTTTCACCATTAATTTCAGCATCAGATACATTGCCTTCAGCAATTTTCTTGATGACTTTAATAGGATTTTTCTGGTCTTTTGGCATTCATGGAATGAGTATAGTGGGAACAGTAGCAAGACCATTATGGTTATCACTATTAGACAATAATTCAGCTGCAGTTGCAGCTGGACAAGCAGTACCACATATATTCCCAGAACAGTTTTTCCAAGCTTATGTCATGATAGGAGGATCAGGAGCTACAATAGGATTAGCAATTTTATTAGCATTAAGAGCAAAATCACAATATGGTAAAATGCTAGGTAAAACTTCAATTGTACCTGCAATATTTAATATAAATGAGCCAATTATATTTGGAGCACCTATAGTATTAAATCCAGTACTAATAATACCATTTTTATTGACGCCAATAATAAATATAATAATTGCCTGGGCAGCTACAGCTTCTGGGCTTGTACCAAAATTATATATAGCAGCACCATGGGTACTGCCAACGCCAATATTTGCTTTTATGGCATCGGGAGGAAGTTGGCAGGCAGCAGTACTTGGCATAGTGTTGATAATAGTTTCAATACTAATATATGCACCATTTTTCAGAGTATATGATAATAATTTATTAAGAGAAGAACTAGGAGATGAGGCACAAAAAGCTTAGGCATAGCCTAAGCTTTTTCTAAGAGGAGGCATTCGAATGGTTAAGAGTGATTTTATATATTCTAAAAATTTAGGAATGGACTGGATATATACATTATGTATTCCCGACGACTATCTAAATGGAAAAGAATACGACCTTTTAATTATACTTCATGGAACTAATGGCAATAACAGAACATTAGTAGATAGAGTTCCTTTGGGGGATATATTAGAAGAATATAAAGATAAAATAGTAGTATTGCCAAATGGTTTTAATTCCTATTATATCGATAACATGGAAAATGCAATTATAGAGGATTTAATTCCATTTTTGGAGGGAGAGTTTAATATAAAAAATATGATAATTGGTGGAGTCTCAATGGGAGGTTTTGGAGCATTAAATCTAACATTAAAATATCCTAAACTATTTAAAAAAGCAGTACTAATATCTCCAGCAATATGGAATCCATTGCCACCAATGGATTCCAGTGTTAGAGATATGTATGCCTTTGGAAAGCCTTTTAATGAAGACAAATGGATAGAAAATAGTTGGATATCAAAGACTGAAAATCTAAGTAAGAATAGCTATATTCTAATACATGGAAATCAAGATGAAATAGTAGAAAGACATAATGTAGATAAGTTTGTTAATTATTGCTTAGATAATGGAATAGAAATTGAATATTATAATATAGATGAGAATCATAATTCTGAAGTTGTAAAAAAAGGATTAGAAATAGCTTTAGAAAGATTGTAATATATATCAATATAATGAATAATAAAATCCCAAGAATTTAAGTTCTTGGGATTCTTACTTACAATCTAATTTCTACATTATTTATTGCTGAAATATTTTTTTCTCCATCAATTATACCTTTTAATATATTAGCTAGTATTTTAGGGCTATTAGAAAAAGCATCTTTTGTAGAGCCAGCAATATGAGGAGTTATTGTAATATTATCTAATTTTAGTATTTCATCATCTTCAGGAATTGGTTCTTTGTCAAATACATCTATTGCTGCTCCAAAGATTTTATCTTCTTTTAGTGCTTTTACTAATGCTTCTTGATTTACTAATCCAGAACGAGCTGTATTTATTAAAACAGCATTTTCTTTCATTAATGAAAGTTCTTTTTCATCAATTAGATGATGGGTATCTTTAGTATATCTTGCATGAATAGTTACTAAATCTGATTGTTTTAAAAGAGTATCTAAATCTACAATTTTTACACCTTCAAATTCTCCTTTAAAGAAAGGATCATAGGCTATTACTTTACTTCCAAAGGCTTTTAAATAGCCAGCTATTAACTGTCCAATATGTCCAAAGCCTACTATTCCAACAGTTTTCCCATTTAATTCAGGAACATAACTACTATTTGGGAAATCTTTTCTCCATTCATTATTTTTTAGGGAGTAGTGGGATCTAGCTATATTTCTAACTTCGCTTAATATCATTCCCATTGTAAACTCAGCTACAGCTCTAGCATTTCTTCCAGGAGTATTTAATACAGCTATATTTTTCTCTCTTGCATAATCTATAGCTACATTTTCAACTCCACCTCTTAAAACTCCTATAAGCTTTAAATTTTTGGCTTTATCGATTACTTTTTTAGATACTGGTGCAAATTGTACTATTATCATATGAAATTTGTCTAAATCCTTTAATAGTTCATCAGATAGCTCTACAGCTTCAGGTCCATTTTGTTCTATAAGTAAATTGTCCCTTTGAAGAGCTTCTTGATTTTCATGATACCAATTTCTAACTTCAACATTAACTCCAATTTTTTCTAAATCTTTAAGTCCATTGTACATAGTTTCCTCATCAATGAAATTGTCAGCAATAGCTAATAAGTTCATTCTATATCACCTCTTAGTTTCCTTTATTTTCTGAGAATGTCATATTTATTTTATTTATTATAGTTTTTCTTAATTCTTCCTTCACTGGTCCAAACATTTCATCTGGTAGAGGATCTATTCTTTTTTGAGATTCAGCTGAAGCTTTTAATCCTTTGAACATAGCTATCCTCAAATCAGCATATAGATTTACCTTTGCAATACCATTCTTTATAGCTTCCTGTACTTGATTGATTGGGGTTCCAGAGCCACCATGTAGAACTAATGGTACAGGACTTATATTATTTATTTCCTTTAATCTTTCTATATTTAATTCAGGTTCTGAAACATATACACCATGGGATGTACCTATGGAAACTGCTAGTGCATCAACCTCTGTTTTATTTACAAATTCTAAAACTTGACTAGGTTCTGTAAGCTTAGTGTCTCCAGTATAGGAACCATCTAGTTCATTTCCTCCAACATATCCTAATTCGGCTTCAACAGTTATATTCTTGGCATGGGCCATTTCTACAACTTTTCTAGTATTAGCTATATTTTCTTCAAATGATAGCATAGAGCCATCATACATTACTGAAGTAAATCCATAATCTATAGCTCTTTCAATTAAATCTAACTTAGTTGCATGATCTAAATGTAGTACAATAGGTATACTATATTTATCAGCAACACCTTTAACCATGGATGTTATATAATCCATACCTTTTTCTTTTAAATCACGTTCCAATGCCATTAGAATAACAGGAGATTTTTTCTCTTCACAAGTATCTAATATTGTTCTTATTAATATATCTTCTGTACAATCAAAGGCAGGAACTGCATACTTTTCTTCTCTTGCTTTTATTAGTACTTCATTTAAATTAACTAACATATTTTCTCCTCCTTATCTCATTAACATTCCGCCAGTAGCGTCTATTGTAGCCCCAGTTATATAAGAAGCTGGTTCAGATACTAAAAATAATACTATATTTGCTATATCTTTTGGAGTTGCTACTCTTCCAATAGGTATTCTGTTTAAATAATAATCTTCTTTTTCATTTAATGCTTTTTTAGTCATATCTGTTTCTACAATTCCTAGTGCTATGGCATTAATATTTATATTGTGTTTAGCCATTTCTCTAGCCATAGATACTGTTAGTGAAACTACACCAGCTTTACTTGCAGCATAGTGAGCATGACCAGTTGTTGAACCATTGAAAGCGGCTTGAGAAGTTACATTTAATATTTTACATGGTCTTTCCTTTTCAATATTTTTTCTTATAAAAGCTTGGCTAGTTAAGAAAACAGAAGTTAAGTTTACATCTATAGTTTTGTTCCATTCATCTAGTGAAATATCTTCTACCCAATTTTTAGGCCAAATTCCTGCATTGTTAATTAAAATATCTACATTACCAAAAGCTTTTTCACCTTCATCTATTAACTTTTTACAATCTTCTGGATTGCCTAAATCAGCTTTTACAGCTATGGCTTTTCCACCTATTTTTTCAATTTCTTCTTTTACTTTAAGAGCAGCTTCACTACTAGAGTTATAGTTTATTACAACATTTGCACCTTCTTTTGCTAGTGCTAAACATATGCCTCTACCTACACCTCTAGAACCTCCAGTGACAATAGCACATTTTCCACTTATTTTTAAATCCATTTCAAATCACCTCAATTTATTCTGATAGTTCTTCCCATAATGGGCTTAGAACTTCTATAGATTTTTTATATAGATTATATTTTTTGTCATATATTTTACTGTTATTTTCATTTGGATAGCATGTATAAGCTACATTTACCATAGAATTAGCTGCAGATTCATAGGATTCAAAGTTTTCAGTAGCTATTCCAGCACATATAGCAGCTCCAAGAGCGCCTAGTTCAGTACTTGTAGTTACTTCTATAGGTATTTGAAGTACATCAGCAAATATTTGAACCCAAACTTCAGATTTTGCAGCTCCACCAGCTATTCTTATAGCTTTTGGTTTCTCTCTATGTTTCAATAGTTTATCAATATGAGCTCTATGGCAGAAGGCTACACCCTCATATATGGCTCTCAATAAATGAGCTTTTGTATGCCAACCATTTAGTCCAATAAAAGAAGCTTTAGCGTTTGCATCTACATTTGTTCCATATAGAAAAGGTAAAAATACAATATTACTTTCTTCAGGGGATATACTACTTACTAATTTGTTTGCTTCATCATAGGCGTTGGTATTATTATTCATAAATTCAGTTACAAACCATTCTAAGTTGCTTGCTGAAGTAGGACTGGCTTCTGTAGTTAGCCAATAACCTTTCATACAATATATAGAAGTCATAAATAGATCTTTTGATATCACAGGTTCTTTACTAATATATTCATTTATACTCCAAGTACCAGCTACCATACAAAGTTTTTCTTCCTCAGTGAGTCCAGTCGCTATAGCTGAGGCATCTATATCAAATAAGCCCCCAGCCACAGGGGTACCTTCCATAAGTCCTGTTTCTTTAGCAGCCTCACTAGTTATATATCCACATATTTCTGAGGAATATTTTAAAGGTGGAAGTTTATCCATAATTTCTTCAATGCCAAACTCACTTAATAGTTTTTCATCATATTTAACATCTTTAACATTCATAAGATTAGTTCCAGACATATCAGTTATTTCTGCATAGGCTTCATTGGTTAATCTATACCTTATATAGTCTTTACACATAAATATCCATTTTGTTTTTTTAAGTACTTCTGGATTATTATCTTTAAACCAAGCTAAAAGAGGAACTGGCTGACCTGCCCATATAGATTGCATAGTTTTAAGGAGTACTTTTTCAAAAGTAGTGTCACTATACCACTTTTCAACATAATCTTTTGCTCTAGTATCTGTAGATATAATCCCATTGTAAGCAGGGTTTCCATCTTTATCTACTAGATACATTCCATTACCATGGCCAGTTGTTGCTATTCCCGCTATATCTTTAGGGTCTACTTTACTTATTTCTATTACATCTCTTATAGATTTCACATTTGCTTGCCACATTTCTTCCATATCTCTTTCTGTAAATCCAGGTTTAGGCATTATAGTTTTTGTTTTATATCCAGATACAGCTATTTCTTTTCCACTTAAATCATATAAGGCTGCCTTAGACATAGTGCCACCATTATCTATACCTATTAAATATTTTCCCATAGTGAACCCTCCTAAAATCAATATTTCTATCTGAAAATTGTAGAAAGCTTTATTAATATCCAGCCTAATGGAGTAGTTGCGCCTCCAACTAAATTAGCCATTTGTGTATTTGAACCAATACCTTTTGGTAGTGTTACATTAGCCAGTTCTGCAGCTTTTGTATAATAAGGAGCTATATCAGAACCTGCATATAGTACTAATGTAATAATTACTAAACCACTTATAAATATTCTAACCATATTTTTTTTACAATATGGAGATATCATAGCTATTAAGAAAACTATCGATGCTAAATCTACAAAAGGTAGAACTTTGTTTCCAGGAAGTATAACAGCTAACAATAATGCAGCTGGTATCATTAATAATCCTGTAGCTAAAACTGCTGGATCCCCTACAAGTAAAGCAGTATCTAATCCAATATAAAACTCTCTATCTGGAAACTTTTTCTTGAGTGTTTTTTCCGCTGCATCTCTTACAGTAACTAATCCTTCTACTAACACATTAATCATTGCTGGAAGAAGTACCATAACTGCTGCAACTTTAACTGATAAACCTAAAATATCAGTAAAACTCCAACCTGCTAATATTCCAAGAACTGCACCTAGTATTGTTCCTAAAGTTAAAGGTTCACCCATAACTCCAAATTTTTCAGTTATTGTATCTGGATTAGCATCTATTTTATTTAATCCAGGAATCTTTTCGATAATCCAATTTACTACTATTCCAATAGGTACATAAATAGCTGATGTAGCATGGGCAAAAGAAACACCTTTTAAATCATAAGCTTCTTGAACTCTGGGAGCAGTTTTATCAGCAATTATTAGAGTAATTAAGAAATGAATAAGTGCTCCAGCCGATGAAATAGCTATGTTTCCTGTAACTGCATATATGACTCCTCCTGTAAGTAGGAAGTGCCAATAATTAAATATGTCTATATTTACTGTCTTTGTCATATTTAAAACTAGTAGTATTAAATTTAGAAGTAATCCTCCAAATACTACAAAGGGAACTATTGGAGAACCCCATCCTATAGTAGCTGCTACAGGCCATCCAGCATCTACTACAGTTAAATTTAGTCCGAACCTTTCTACCATAGCCTCAGCTGCGGGGCCTAAACTATCTAATAGTAGACCAATAACAAGTCCAATACCTTCAAAACCAATACCTACCAGCATACCAGCTTTAAAAGCTTTTCCTATTTTTACTCCAAAGATTAGAGCCAGTATGAAAAATATTATTGGCATCATTACTGATGGTCCCATACTGATAATTGTGTTAATAACATTCATAAAAACTCCTCCTTATTATTAAGTATTTACTTCTTATTGTTTGTTAATACTATTTATAAATACAAAAAAAGCCCTGCCAAAGAGAAATTTAAAAACTTCTCTTTAAGCAGGACTTCTTCTATTCACTATCCTACAAATTTTATTTTATTGTAAATTCCAAAGGGCTTTAGTACTAGTAGTGACCCCATTGAACCCTAATTTTTTAAATTCTTCTACACTTTTTTTATTTTCTACAAATCCTCCAGCTAAAATAGGTATTTTTTTATTTTTGACAATCTCATTAGCAAATTTGGGAGCTAAAGGAGAAGGAAGAAGTTCTACAGCATCTGCTTGTGAATTTCTAAAAGATTTTAAGCTGGAATCTACGGCCTTTGAGTCCATTAAGAAAAATCTTTGAATTGTAAATAGGCCTACAGATTTGCACATATTTATTGTAATCATATTCGAAGTTAGTATTCCATCTAATTTAAATAGGTCTTTTAATAATTTAACTCCCATTCTATCAGACGAAAACCCACCTACTAAATCTACATTTACAAGAACTCTTTTATTTTTTTTATGACATATCTGGGTTAAATTTTTTAAATTTCCTATATGAACTTCCGACAACAGTACAATATCTAGTGGACTGTTTAAAGCATAATCCAGATCTTTTAATATTCTAACTGATGGTACAATAGTAAATCCATTAAAGATTTTTTTCAAACTAATCACCTAAATTGAAAACGTTTTGTATATAATTGTAGCATAAATTCCTCTAATGTCAATGAAAATTTTATCCGATATAATAGAAGATATGTAAAGTGGGTTGAAAGTACTACTTTTTGGGTATGTATTATAATAAAAATAGGAAGGGAGTCTCATAAAATGTTTAAACGTTCTTTAAGTATTAAAGGAAAAATGCTACTTAGTATGATGCTTATATTTGTAATTGTAGTGGGAGGGTTAGTAGGCCTTTATATTCATTTAAATAATAAATATTTACAAAAGGAACTTGATGGATTGTCAGGAGGAACTATATCTTTAGATCATGTAAAAGAAATAAGGATCAAAAGTTATAAAATTATATTTACTTTACTTATTGTATCTACAGTATTAGTAGGGGCTATGAGTAGTTTTTTAATTAAAAAATTAAGTAAAGAAGTAGAAGAGTTGCAAGATAATATGTACATAGCAGGAAAAGGAGACCTTACAACCAGATGTAATGTGAAAACTATTGATGAAATAGGAGATTTAAAATCTTCATTTAACGTTATGGTGGCAAAGCAGACAGATATAGTTAATGGTTTAAAGCAGACGGTAAGGATTTTATCTGAAACTTCAGAAGATATGGCAGCTATTAGTGCTGAGGTTACTTCTGCTGTAGAAGAAATAGCTTCAAATATGGAAGCTGTCTCTGAAGATTCTCAGGTAGGAAATGAAGCTACATTAGAAGTTTCTCAAGTACTATTGGAACTTTCTTCTCTAATTCAAATGTCAAAAAAATTGGCGCTATCTACAGAAGAAAATTCTAATATAGCCTTAAATGCTGCTATAGAAGGAAAAGAGACTATAGAAAAGGCAATGGAATCAATGAAGATTATTGAGGAAAAATCATGTGATGTAGAGAACTTAGTCCAAAATTTTACAAAACACCTAGAAGAAATAACTAATGTTAGCAGTACAATAAATGGATTGGCAGATCAAGACCAATCTTTTAGCTTTAAATGCTTCTATAGAAGCGGCAAGAGCAGGTGAATTGGGAAAGGGATTTGCTGTAGTAGCTGATGAAATAAGGAAACTGGCAGAACAGTCAAATAAGGAGGCTAATGAAGTAGCAAACTTAGTAAATAAAATAGAAGAGATAACTAGTTTACTGATAACTGCTTCTAATGAGAGTAAAGAGAAGGTAAAGGAAGGCACTTATGTAGCTGAAAAAGGCGTTGAGTCCCTTGATAATATAATGGGAACTGTGGGAAATACAGTAGATAATATAAAGGAAATAGTAGAAGTTACAGAAAATGAGGTAGCTAGTTCAGATAAAATTATAGATCTTATTAATCATGTAGCTACATCTATAGAAAATGCTATTTCTCATGTAGCAGAAGTAGCAGCATCAACAGAAGAAATAACTGCTTCTATGGAAAATGTAAACGAAGCTACTATTGAAACAAGCCAAATAGCATTTGATATTGAAAAAATGGTAGGAGATATAAAAACAAAGGATACTTCTGATTTAAACGATATAGAAATATTGGAAACAGCTAAGACTGATCATCTTATGTGGAAACTTAAGGTGGAGAACATGATAAAAGGCATGGAAACTTTAGATTTAGATGATGTAGTTTCTCATACAGCTTGTAGACTAGGACAGTGGTATTTTCAGGAAAATAATCCCTTTAAGGACGAAAAAGCTTACATAGAATTAAACCATCCTCATAAAATGGTACATGAATCCGCTATAAATGCTGTAGAAGCATATAATAGTGGAAATTTAAAAAAGTCAAGGAAATATTTAAAAGACTTACAGTACTATTCGGGTATAGTTATTAATGAACTTAATAAGTTGATGGAAAGTTAAATGAAAATTTAAAATGAGAGGAAGATAAGACATGGAAAAAAACATAATAGGAGATGACAAAATTATTATATCTATTTCTGGAGATTTAACTGTAGATAGAGCGATTTCTCTAAGAAAAGATCTACTAAATTATATAGCAAAAGGCTATAATCACATTGTAGCAGATGTAACAAATTTAGATTTTATTGATAGCACAGGACTCGGAGTGTTAGTAGCTACTAATAAAATTGCTCATAAAAAAAATGGAGAAGTGAGTATAAAAGGACTTAAAGGGTCTATTAAGACAATATTTCGTAATACTAGATTAGACAAAGTATTTCATATATGTGGTTAAGTATTGACAAAATAAATAGATAATAGTATCATTAAAAATAAGCAATTGTTTATATATAAGCAAATATTAAGGGGTTTTTTTATGACTAGGAGAGAAGAGGAAATATTAGAGCTTATATCTAAAAATCCAATGATATCTCAAAAAGAAATGGCAAATATATTAGGAATTAGTCGTTCCTCTGTAGCAGTTCATATTACAAATCTTATGAAAAAAGGATATATTCTTGGGAAAGGATATATTGTGAAAAGAAAACCTTATGTAACTATTTTAGGAGGAGCCAATGTAGATGTATTAGGCTTTCCTTATGACAAGATTATAGAAGAAGATTCAAATCTAGGAACGACTACTATTTCTTTAGGAGGAGTAGGTAGAAATATAGGAGAAAATTTAACTAGATTAGGAATAGATACAAGGCTTATAACGGTTCTTGGCAAGGATGTGTACGGAAAACTTATTATGGAAGAGTCTTCAAAGATAGGCTTAAATATCTCAGATTCTCTAATACTTTCCAATGAACAGACTTCTACTTATCTCTGTATTTTAGATGAAAATGGAAATATAAATGTAGCTGTATCTTCAATGGACATATTTGAAAATATGACTATACCATTTATTGAGGAAAAAAGAGACTTAATAGAAAATTCTAGATTATGCATAGTAGATACCAATATAAATAAAGAAGTATTAGAATATATGGTTACTAATTTTAAAGTGGATTTCTTCTTAGATACAGTATCTACGTCAAAAGCTAAAAAAGCAAGTGATATAATAGGATATTTTCATACTATAAAGCCAAATAAGATGGAGGCAGAAATATTATCAGGTATTGAAATAAATAATGAAGAGGATTTAAAAAAGGTTTCTTATTATTTTATCAATAAAGGTGTTAAAAGAGTTTTTATTTCCTTAGGAAAAGAAGGAGTATATTATTTTGATGGAAAAGTAGAAAAAAGAGCTTTCCCACCAAAGGCAGAATTAATTAATGCAACTGGGGCAGGAGATGCTTTCATAGCAGGATTAGTCTACTCCTATTTAAAGGATTTTTCTATTGATAACACTATAGCTTTTGCAACAGGTGCAGCCATTGTTACACTGGAAAATGAAAATACTATAAATCCTAATATTTCATCTGAAAAGATTAAAAAAAGAATAGAGGAGATTGAAATATGTTAGAACAATATATTGAAATTAAGGAGGAAGTAAAAAAAGCTTTAGATGAAAATAAAGCTGTAGTAGCCCTTGAGTCTACTATAATAGCCCATGGCATGCCTTATCCAAAAAATGTTGAAACAGCACTAGAAGTAGAAAAGATAATTAGGGATAGAGGAGCTATACCAGCTACTATTGCTATATTAGATGGAAAAATTAAGGTGGGACTTTCTAAAGAAGAAATAGAATATTTAGGTAAAGCAGAAGATGTATATAAAGTCAGTAGAAGAGATTTGCCTTTTATAGTATCTAAAGGATTGAATGGGGCTACTACAGTAGCTAGTACTATGATAATAGCTAAAATGGCAGGAATAAAAGTATTTGTTACTGGGGGAATAGGTGGAGTCCATAGAGGAGCTGAAGAATCTTTTGATATTTCAGCAGATCTTCAAGAACTTGCTAAGACTAATGTAGCAGTAGTATGTGCAGGAGCTAAATCTATTTTAGATCTAGGTCTTACATTAGAATACCTTGAAACCTTTGGAGTACCAGTTGTGGGATTTGGAACGGAAGAATTTCCAGCATTTTTCACAAGAAAAAGTGGTTTTGAAGTAGATTATAGGATAGATAGTGAAAAAGAACTTGCAGAAGTTATAAATACAAAATGGGATCTAGGGCTTAATGGTGGAATAATAGTGGCTAATCCAATTCCAGAAGAATATGAAATGGATCATAATGTAATAAATATAGCTATTTCAGAAGCCTTAAAAGAAGCAGAAGAAAAAGGTGCTAAAGGTAAAAAGGTAACTCCGTTCTTACTTGAAAATGTAAAAGAAAAAACTAGTGGAAATAGCTTAGAATCCAATATTAGATTAGTTTATAATAATGCATTAGTTGGAGCAAATTTAGCTATAGAATTAGAAAGGTTATAGAAATAGCACTTGCTAATATATGAGAACTATTAAAGGGAAAATATATTCAATATATTTTCCCTTTAATAGTTTTTACTATAAATTAAAGTTTAATTTGTGACATAAATTCTTGCAATTCTCCTGCTATTTCTGCTAAAGCTTCAGTAGAAGAGGCAATTTCCTCCATGGAAGCCGTTTGTTCTTCTGTAGCTGCAGAGACATTTTGAATTTGCTCAGATACGTTTTTGCTATGTTCTTTCATAGAGCTAGAGGAATCTAATACATTGGTATTTCCCTCAGCTACTTGATATATAGCTTGATTTATACTTTCTATCTGATTATTTACATCTGTCGTTAAAGTAGCGATTTTTTCAAAAGTGTCCTTAGCTATATTAACCGTACTCATTCCAGTATCCACATCTTTTTCATTTGAGTCCATATTAATATTTGCTTGCTCAATTATATATTGGTTTTCCTGTATCAATAAATCTATTTTTTCGGTGGACTTTTGAGTTTCCTCAGCAAGTTTCCTAATTTCTTCAGCTACAACAGCAAATCCACTGCCGGCTTCTCCAGCTCTAGCTGCTTCTATGGCAGCATTTAAGGCTAAAAGATTAGTTTGTTCAGCAATAGATTGAATAACATCTATTATCTCATCCATTTGGCTAGAGCTATTATTTATATCTTTTAAAGAATCTCTAACTAAGTTTGTGCTTTTGGCAATGCTTACCATTTGGTTAAGAGCTTCTTCTATTTTTCCTTTTCCCTCATTGGTCTGTTCTAGAACTTTATTACTTAAATCACTAGCATCATGAGAAAGACCAAACATATTGTCTATTTCTTTTGAAACATTTTCAATAGCAGAGGTTACATTTAAAACTTCTTTTAGCTGTTCTTCTGAACTATTAGCTATTTGATTGGCAGATTCTGCAATATTTGTAGCTGCTGCTGTAGATTCTTCAGAAGTAGCAGCTAATTCCTCTGAAGAAGCTGCTACTTGTTCAGAGGTTGAAGAAATATTTTCTGTAAAAGTTCTAAAATTATTTAATATCTCATTAAAAGAATTAGCTATATTACCTATTTCATCTTTCCTGTTTAAAAATTTTTCAGCCATATTTTCCGAAAAGTCTAGATCAGAAATATTTTTAGCCTTATTTGTTATTAAAATTAAAGGATTAGTAATATTTTTGGTGAATATAAATGAAAATCCAATTCCTATAGCCATCGCAGCTAAAGTTAAAATGATTATTGTATTTCTTAAACTATTTAATTTAGCTAAGGCTTCATTTTCTGGAGCAGTTACTGCAATAGACCATCCAGTAGATTTTATAGGAGCATATCCTATTAGTTTCTTTTGGCCTTTATATTCATATTGTCCTATATTGGATTTTCCTTTTAGCATATCTTTATAAATATTTGTAAGCTTATTATCCTTGTCTTTTATATTCTCTAAATCTAATTCTTTACTTTCTAATATTTTTTTATCAGGATGGTATATTATATTTCCAAGATTGTTCATTAATACAGCATGGCCAGACTTACCAACTTTTATATCACTAGCAATATTGTAAAAGTCTTCTGCTTTTACATAGCCGACTAATACACCTACTATTTTTCCCTCATGTTTAAGAGGTGCAGATATAGCTATTTGCATAACTCCACTAGTTTTGCCTCTAAAAGGTTCGGAAAAATAATTATTTCCGTTTCTAGAAGCATTAAAATAATCTCTATCGCCAACATTTGCTTTAACTCCATCAATGAAAGTTATTTTCCCATCTGTATCTGCTACTCCAAAATTTGAATAGCCAAGTCTTTCTTTTTCTGTTTTCAAAACTGAATCCTTTTCTTTTTTAGAAACTTTAGGATCACTAATTCTTTCAAAATGACTTAAAGTATCTACTGTTGTTATATATTTATTTATTCTTTCATCAATAAGTTTTGAAGCATCTTGAGAGGTATCTTGTAAGTTATTATATGTATCCGATACTATGAAGTTTTTAGAAATTGTATAAGTAACAGCTCCTAAAATTAAGGAAAGTATCACTATTACACTAGTAATTGAAATAAGTATCCTAGTACGAATAGTTTTAGATTTTATTTGTCCTTCTTTTGCGTTTATTTCTTCCTTTTCCTTTTTATTTTCCATTTAGATCCTCCTTTTAAACAATATTTTAAAAATAAATAGGACAATGGCACTACATGTTATAGTAATAAAGGTCTAATTATATATATCGAACAAAATATTATTTAATTTAGTAATATTTTAAAAATACTATAATTTAATTTTAATTAGAGAGTATAATTAATGGACATTATAATGAATAATTAGATGAAATGATATATAATATACAGGTATAAGGATGAAAGGAGTAGGACTAATGCTCAAAAAAACTATACCTTTTGAAGTATATACTATAGAGGACAACTATAGTGATAAAAAGGAAGGGATAAATTTAGAAGAACTAGATAATTACATAATAGTAGGTATAACAAAGAGATTTTCAACTCCAGGATATGATATGGAAGTAGAAAATATAATAAAGACAGAAGAGGGAGAATTTGAGATCAATCTTTTTATTATACCTCCTAAAGAAGGTAGTATTCTTCTTCAAGTTATAAGTTACAAAACTTTAGCTATCAAAATAGATAAATCTTATTTAGGCAAAGGACCTTATAAGTTTAAACTAGCTAAAATTAGAAATTAAGGAGTAAAAAGTTTGAAAAGGTCATTATTTATCCAAAGGATAGTTTAAAAATCAATGGATTTTAAAATTGCAGATAAAAATTTGTATACAGCTAAGGTAAGAAGGGGCTACCATTTTAGGTAGCTTTTTTTAAGTCAATATAAAGTTTATATGATATAATTAAAAGATAATTATATTTTTAAATATTTTAGGGGGTTTTTCATTTGAGTAGCAGTAAAAGAAGAGTTGCTCAATCAGCAGCTATGATTGCAATGGCTACATTATTTAGTAAATTCCTAGGTTTTCTAAGAGAAGTACTTATTGCCTCAAAATTTGGTTCAGGATATGAAACAGATACTTATTTTGTTGCTATGACGGCAACTGTATTGATTATGACTACTATTGGAACGGCACTTAAAACCACCTTGATTCCAATTTTTTCTGAAATTCAGGAGAGGAAAGGAAAAAATAAAAAATTAGATTATATGACCAATGTATTAAATGTTATATTTATAATAACTATTTTATTAGTTATTGTAGGCTATTTTGTCTCTCCTTTTGTAGTGAAGATTTTGGCCAAAGGTTTTACAGGAGAACAATATGAATTAGCTATAAAATTAAATAGGATTGGTCTTCCTATAATTATATTTTTAGGACTTAGTTATGTTTTTTCAGGATTTCTTGAAAGTAATGAAGTGTTTGGACCACCAGCTATAGCTGGCATTCCATTTAATTTAGTATATATAGTCTACCTTTTAACAGTTTCACAAAAGCTTGGAATTATAGGTCTTATGGTAACAAGTGTCATAGCATCTGCTGCCCAATGGCTTATTCAAATACCAGCTGCTAAAAGATTAGGATTTAAATATTCACTTAAAGTAGATTTAAAAGATAGATATATAGAAAAAGCATTGATGTTAACAGCTCCAGTGCTATTAGGTTCTGCTGTACAACAGATAAATGTAATAATAGACAGGACTTTAGCTTCTAGTTTAAAAGAGGGTAGTATATCTGCATTAAATTATGCCACAAGGGTTAATGATATGATTATATCTGTTTTTGTCATGGCTATAACTACAGTTATATTTCCAATGCTCTCCAAAGCTTTTACAAGGGAAAATTTAAAGGAAGCTAAAGACATAATGGAAGAAGGAATAAATATTATACTAATAATAACTGTACCTGCTACCATAGGAATAATAATACTTGCAGAACCTGCTATAAAAGTTTTCTTTGAAAGAGGTGCTTTTGATAGTCAAGCAACTTCCATGACTTCAAGTGCATTATTATTTTATTCTTTAGGGCTTATTGCTAGTTCCTTAAGACTTATGCTCAATAAAGTATTTTATTCAATACAAGATACTTCAACTCCAATGATTAATGGAGCAATAGCTGTAGGAATAAATGTAGCACTCAATTATATATTAATAAGATACATGGCTCATTCTGGACTAGCGTTAGCTACAAGTATTTCCTCAATAGTTACCACTATACTTTTATTTATATCCTTAAGAAAGAAAATAGGAAGCATGGGTATTAAATCATATATAATATGCTTCATTAAAACTTTAATTGCTTCCATAATAATGGGCTTAGTAGTATATGGAATATATTTTAAATTTGGTTCATTATTTCCAAATAAATCTATTATAGAACTGTTATTACTTATATTAGCAGTATCTGTAGGCGTTTTAATTTATTTTGTTTTATGTTGTTTATTGCGAGTAAAAGAAATGAGGACGCTCTTAGGAAGACTTAAAAAATCTAGAAAATAATTCTGCGGATATATGGGAATGGTTGGTGAAGCTATATGATGGGAAAATTTAAAGAAAAATTGGGAGAAGAAATTAATATTGGAAGCATATCAAATGATGAGTTGATGGCGGCTTTAGACCAAATTGGAAGAGATTTAATATATAATTATTTTCTATATGGAGAAGATGTAAGTCATGAAGTTTTCATAGAAAATTTAAAAAGGTATTTAGAGTTAAATAAATATTTTTAAGTTTTGTATAATGAAAGCTGCTCTAAATTATTTAAATAGTTTAGAGCAGCTTATTTAATTATTAAGTATTAAATTTAAATTTTTTTACTAGGTTTATGAATGGTATCCATAATAACTGCTATTGCATTATCTCCTGAGATATTACATGCAGTTCCAAAACTATCTTGTGTAATATATAAAGCTATCATAAGAGCAATTTGTGCATCATTGAAATGCAAAATAGATTGAATAACTCCAAGTGCAGCCATTACAGCACCACCAGGAACGCCAGGCGCAGCTACCATAGTAATACCTAACATAGCTATAAATCCAAACATTTGGGAAAATGTAAAAGGCATACCATTTAACATCATTACGGCAATAGCACAGCTAGTTAAAGTAATTGCACTACCAGATAGATGAATTGTTGCACAAAGAGGAATTACAAATTCCCTTATACCTTGGGATACTCCATTTTTTTCTGCAACTTCTAAATTAACTGGAATAGTAGCAGCAGAAGATTGAGTACCAATAGCAGTCAAATATCCTGGTATCTGGTTTCTAATCATCTTAGGAAAGCTCTTTTTTCCAATGGCGGAAGCAATTAAAAACTGTATTATTATAATAGTAAAATGAGTAGCAAGTACTATTAAAAATACTTTCCAAAATACAGATAAGATTCTAGCTACTTCACCTGCATAAGTCATATTAGCAAATATACCTAATATATGAAAAGGAAGTAGTGGAATAATCACTCTTGAAATAGTCTTTTCCATAATTTGTTGAAACTCTACAGATGCATTATAAAGAGTTTTTCCCTTTATAGCAGCAATCCCCAGTCCCAATAGGAATGCTATGACTAAAGCAGTCATTACGTTCATAAGAGGCGGGATCTCTACAACGAAAAAAGGTTCTAAAAGTTTATCTTCTGGGTTAGCTGCATTTGAAAGAGCATTTGCAGTATGAATAAATTTAGGGAAAATACTAGTTGATACTAAATAAGCTAAAAAACCAGCTATTAAAGTAGAACCATAAGATATAGCAGTAGTAATACCTAATAACTTTCCAGCTCCTTGGCCTAAATCAGCAATTCCTGCTACTACAAAACCTATGATGATAAAAGGTATGGCAAAGTCTAGGAAATTACTAAAAATCGAATTGAAAGTTACAAATATCCTAACTCCTCCTGCAGGTAGAATATTCCCAATGATAATACCTAGTATAATTGCAATAATCAGTTTGGGGACTAATCCTAATTTTCTCATACAAATTCTCCTTTCTATATTTTATATTTTGAATTATGGTTTTACTTAAATATGCCTCCTTTCCTTATATAAGTAAAAAGTGCTACTTAATTCATAATATTCTATATAAGTATTCAAATTCCCTTTTAAATTAGTAAAATAGTTTAAATATTTATTCAAATGACAAAGTATGATTATTTGATATAATAAGGTTTGGCTTAAAAAAGTACTTTAGATAAGGTGGTGCATTTTAAAATATGTTTAAAATTGAAGATTTAAATAATTCTATAATACTATCTGATTTTGATGGTACAATAACTACCTTTGATACTAATTATAGATTGTTTAATATTATTGGTAATGAAAAAACTAAAGAGATAAGTAAAGAACTTTTAAAGGGAAATTTAAGTATGAAGACTGCAGCAAGATCTCAATTTGAGAATCTTGAATTAGGCAAAAAAGCTTATATAGATTATATATTAAATGAGATAGAAATCCAACCAGGGTTTATCAAGTTCTATGAAAACATAAAAAAATATAATGTGGATTTCGCTATAGTAAGTGGAGGATTTTTAAATGGAATTGAAGTGTTCTTAGAAAAATATGGAATTACTGATATAAAGATATATGCAAATGAATTAGTTTTTAAAGGGAATAAAGTAGGGGTAAAGTTCTATGATGATATCCATGGATATGAAGAAAAAGATTGTTCCTGTGCATTTAAACCCTCTGGGAATTGCAAGGTGAAATTTTATAATGAATATAAAAAAGATTATGATAAAATAATATTCATAGGAGATGGCTCTACAGACTTAGGAATAGCAGAAAAGGCAGATATATTATTTGCAAAAGATTCATTAGCAGATTATTGCAATAAGAAAAATATAGAATTCATTAAGTGGAAAGATTTTCGTGATATAAATAAAATGATTTTCAATAAGAGATAAGATTAGGATTTAATGAAATTAAAAATTCCCTATAAATTAGAAAATAAAAAAATCTAGTTTATAGGGAATTTTAGTTTTTAAATAGTATAAAAGCTTACTAAATATTAACACAACTTTGCACTTTTTATTTATAAATAAGCTTTATATAATAAAGATAGGTGGTAGAGATGGATAAGAGAACTAATGATATCATTAATAGTATTCTTTTAAATGAAGAAGTTCAGATTGAAAACATTGCTAAAAGTCATAATGTATCTAGTAGAACAATTAAAAATGATGTTGATAAGATAAACAAGCTTTTTCAGAAAGAAGATTATGTTTTAATTGAGATATCTCAAGAGGGAAAACTGTTTTTCAATAAAAATTATGACACTAGATCAATATTGTCTACTATTTATAAAAATAGTGATTATTATAATTATAAATTATCTCCAGAGGAAAGAAAAATAATTTCAATTATTATCTTATTAAATGCTGATGATTATATAACAATTGATGACATAGCAGATCATATTTTTGTAAGTAGAACTACTATAATTACGGATCTGCCTGATATAAAAGAATGGATTGAGAAAAATAATTTAATTTTATTTTCAAAACCAAGAAGAGGCCTTAAGATAATTGGCTATGAAGTTGATAAAAGAAAAGCTATATTAACTTTCATATATGAAAGTTTAAATACCCTTGGTTTAAATAAAGTGGGTAAGAGCATTTTTCATATTCTTTTATTAAAAGAAATAGAACAAGCCCTTAATATAAGAGATTTAAAACTAATAATAAATACTGCAGAAATAAAAAATGGTTTAGAATTGACTGATGATTCTTATAAAGAAATATTATACTATCTTATAGTTATAGTTAATAGATGGGAAAATGAAATAGATATAGATATTAAAAATGATAATGTAATTAAAGGCGATCCTAAATATTATATGGCAGAAGAAATAATTAAATTTATATCTGAGAAATATAGATTGCCGTATTGTAGTATCGAAGCTGTCTTATTATACAAAGAGATTAATAAAAAAACTTTCATTAAAGATTATATAAAACCTAATAAAAATACTTTGAAAATACAGATGCTGTCAACTGAATTTGTATATAAAATTAGTAAAGACTTAAACATTGTAGAACAATTTCAATATGATTTCTATAATTTTTTGATAAATCATATAGAGTCCACAATTGCGAGAATGAAACAAAGCAGTAAAATAGATAATCCTTTTAAAAATGAATTAAAGTATTTATATCCAGATATATTTGAAATAATAAAAAAACATGTTCAACCTATAGAAGAATATGCTGGACAAATAATGAATGAAGATGAAATTGCTTATATAGCAATGCATATTATAGCAGCTATAGAAAGGAAAAGGCATGGAGATAGTGATATCAAGGTGTTGCTTATATGCTCAACTGGTTTTGGTACAGCGTTATTTTTAAGCGCAAAGTTGAAAAAATATTTTAATTTTAATATTGTGAATATTCTTTCTGCTCATAGTTTAGCAAATTATAATACAAATGAAATTGATATTATAATCTCCACAATAGCAATAGATTCCTTGAAAGATAAAACTATAGTTGTTAATCCAATACCTACAGAACAAGATATAAGTCTGATACAGAAAGCTGTTTTTAACATTAGACAAAAGAAAGATTATTCTAGAAATAAACTAAATGAAAACGTTACAAATGGACTAGTTTCAAGTAAAACTGGAAGACAAAAATACTTATATGAAATTTTAACCGCTGATAACATAATTCTTGATGGTAGTGCAAAAAATTGGCAGGATGCCATAAGAAAGTCAGGGAACATATTATTAGAGAAAGATTATATAGAAGAAAGATATATTACTGCTATGATAGAAAATATTAAGGAAAATGGGTCTTACATAGTTTTTGCTCCTAATGTTGCAGTACCACATGCTAGTCCATCTGATGGAGCAAAAGGTGTTCATATAAGTATGTTAAGACTTAAAAAACCAGTAAAATTTAATCATGAAAAAAATGATCCAGTAAAGTTTATATTCTGTTTAAGTGCTTTAGATAATAGAGATCATCTCAAGGCATTTATCAATCTTCTAAAGTTAATAAGTAATAAGGATATGATAAAAATAATTGAGGAAGTTGATAAACCTAAAGAAGTTATCAATATAATAAAAAAACTTGAAGAGAAAATACTTATATAATGATAAACCTGATCATTAATAAAGGAGAGACAAACCGTGGAAATTGCAAAGTATGTAAAAAAGGAACTAGTAGATATAGAGATAAACTGTGAAAATAAAGACGAATTATTTAATAAAATATATGAGGAAGCTTTTAAAAATAAATATGTAAAAAAAGGTTTTTTAAAGAAAATCAGAGATAGAGAGGAAAAATATCCAACAGGAATAGAGCTATCTAAATATAGTGTTGCTATACCTCATACAGATGCTGAACTTGTTAATGAGCAGTTCATATCCATAAATATTTTAAAGAATCCAATATCTTTTAATCTTATGGATGACTCAAGCAAGAAGACAGATGTAAGTATAGTCTTTGTTCTAGGATTGAATAAACCTGACGAACAGTTAATTATATTAAAAGAAATGATTGCTCTAATTCAAAATGAAAATATTATAAATGGTATGTTAAATGCAAAGTCTGAAAGTCAAATACTAGAGATTATTCAGCAGGGGAGGTGAGAATAAATGAAAAAACATATATTGGTTGCATGTGGAGCTGGAATTGCAACTTCTACTGTTGTTACTGAAAGAATTACAAATTTATTAAAAGATAACAATATAGATTTTGAAATTACTCAATGTAAGATTGCAGAAGTTTCATCTCTTGCAAATTCAGCAGATCTAATTGTATCTACAACTATCCTACCAACGAAATATGATATTCCATCACTAAATGCCATTTCTTATATTACTGGTGCAGGTGAGAAAAAATTAGACCGACAAATAATAGATATGTTGTCTAAATAGGGGGTAAAAAAATGAATTTAATGGAAATTATTCAGTACATATTGGGTTTAGGACCTACTGTCATAATACCTTTAGCCATTTTGATAATAGGTCTAATATTTGGTACAGGATTTAAAAAGGCTCTAAAATCTGGGCTAACAATTGGAATTGGATTCGTGGGAATAAACTTGGTCATAGGTTTACTAAGTGATAGTTTAGGACCAGCTGCACAACAAATGGTTGAAAGATTCGGACTAGAATTGACAGTTATTGATATGGGATGGCCAGCAGCTGCTGCTGCCGCATGGGCATCACCTGTAGCAGCTATTTCTATCCCGATTATTATCGTGGTTAATATAATTATGATTTTAACTAAAACAACAAAAACGCTTAATATCGACTTATGGAACTACTGGCATTTTATTGCTGGAGGGGCTACTGGTTATATATTAACAAACAACTGGTTTTTTGCAATACTCTGTGTAATATTAATGGAAGTAATGACTTTATTTATAGCAGATAAAACAGCACCAATGGTTCAAGAGTTTTACCAACTTGATGGTGTGTCATTACCAACAGCCTCAACAGCATCCTTTGCACCATTGGGAATGATAGCTGGTGCATTAGTAGAGAAAATACCAGGAATAAACAAACTACATGCTGATCCAGAATCTATACAGAAAAAATTTGGAATTTTTGGCGAACCAATGATGATGGGCATAATTATTGGTGCAATATTAGGTATATTAGCTGGGTATAATGTAGGCGGTATTATCAATATGGGCATTAACATGGGGGCAGTTATGTTTCTAATGCCTAGAATGGTTAAGATAATCATGGAAGGGTTAATACCAGTTTCTGAAGCAGCAAGGAACTTACTTCAAACTAAATATGGAGATAGAGATTTATATATTGGTCTAGATGCAGCAGTGGCAGTTGGACATCCTTCAGTAATGGCAACAGCATTAATACTGGTTCCTATTACATTATTTTTAGCTGTTATTTTACCAGGGAATAAAGTTTTACCATTTGGAGATTTAGCTACAATTCCATTTTTAGTTGCATTTATAGTAGGCAATAGAAAGGGAAATATAATACATTCAGTAATTACAGGAGCTATAGTAATGGCATTTGGTCTATATATGGCAACAAATTTTGCTCCAGTATTTACAGAGATGTTAATTCAAGCTAAGTTTACTATGCCTGAAGGAGTAGCTCAAGCATCTAATTTAGATACAGGTGGTAATTTGCTAAACTGGGCAATTCTTAAATTGTCACAACTATTGTCAGGAATATTTTAGTTATAAGACTTAGGAGGCAGATATTATGAAAGCACTTACAAAAGTAAATCCTGGTTATGGAAATCTAGAATTATTAGAAATTGAAGAACCACAGGTCAAAGATAATCTAGTAAAAATAAAAGTAGAATATAGTGGAATTTGTGGATCAGATATTCATTCATATAAAGGAGAGTACAAGGTAAATGTACCTGTAGTATTAGGGCATGAATTCGCAGGGATAGTAACAGATGTAGGAAGAGATGTTACTAAAGTAAAAGTAGGTGATAGGGTAACAAGTGAAACTACTTTTAAAATTTGTGAAGAATGTGATTTTTGCAAGAGTAAAGACTATAATTTATGTCCTGTAAGGAAGGGAATAGGAACTCAAGTAGATGGAAGTTTTGCTGAATATGTGTTATCAAGAGAAGAAAGTGTTCATGTTTTACCAGACAATGTGAGTACTTTAGCTGCAAGCTTAACAGAGCCTCTAGCTTGTTGTGTTCATGCAGCTTTAGAAAGAACTTTAGTCGATAAAGATGACATAGTTCTAATTATAGGACCTGGACCTATGGGGTTGCTCTTAAGCCAAGTAGCTAAATCTCAAGGAGCCTATGTTATTTTATCAGGAGTAAGTAAAGATAGAAAAAGATTAAATCTTGCTTTAGAGCTTGGTGTAGATTTAGTAGTTGATTCAAAGACAGAAAATTTAGACAAAATAGTAATGGATAAAACTAATGGATATGGAGCTAACAAGGTTTTTGACTGTTCTGGAGTAGTTTCAGCTGTAAATCAAGGATTAAATTTAATTAGAAAGCAAGGAGATTTTGTACAGGTAGGAATTTTTGCTGAGAAATATAATAAAATAGATTTAGAGTCTATAGTTCAAAGAGAAATAAGATATATCGGTAGCAGATCCCAAAAACCAAGTTCATGGATTACATCTTTAAAACTTTTAGAGGAAGAAAGGGTAAATGTAGAAGCTTTAGTAACTAAAATAGTTGAACTAGAAAACTGGAAAGAAGCCTTGAACGCAGTATTAGAAGGAAGTGAAGTAAAGGCAATTATTAAATCTTAAAATATACCCCCTGATACCAGGGGATATATTTATATTATTCGTTAAGTATACAAAATTATTTAATCCAAAGGCAGTAATTCATTAACATAATCTTTTAAAGAATAGACAATATGTCCATCTTTTCCCTTAGTAGTATTTGAACATATTAAGGAATTGAGTATTGCTTCTTCCGTTGCTTCAGATACAGCTTTAAATACTTTATTTATATTTGCTTCATTAATTATTTTCATATTTAATATTGTATTTTCCTCAAAATGATTAATAATATTGGCTGTGGAAAATCCTATTGCTATTTCCCCACTATTATGACCTATAAATCCACCAGTTTTGGCAATTCCCGGTTCAACTCTTTTAATTACTCTTTTTAATTGCCTAGAAGAAAGAGGAATATCTGTAGCAACTATTAATATTATGGAACCTTCTTCCTCTTTTTCATCTTCAGGTTTTATGATATTTTTTAGATTTTTCCCAACGAAATTTCCGTTTATTATAAGATCCTCCATATCACCAAAGTTGGAGAGGACAAGTACTCCTACAGTATAAATCTCGTTGTCAATACTTACTACGCGAGAAGATGTGCCAACACCGCCTTTTAATTCATAACAGACCATTCCAGTTCCAGCACCTACATTTCCCTCTTCAAAACTAGAACTTGCATTTTTTATAGCTTCAAACACATGATAATCTTTTACATGAAGTTCTCTAATATCATTTAAATAGCTATCATTGCATTCACAAATAATAGGATTTATAGATTTTATATTTTCATCAATTGAAAGCATAAATTTCACTAAGCCTTCATGAGCTGCTCCTACACTTAGAGTATTTGTAAGCATTATAGGGGTTTCTATATTACCTAATTCTTCTATTTGTAGCAATCCTGTACTTTTTCCAAAACCATTAATCACATGGCAAGCTCCCACAACTTTTTTTCTAAATATATTTCCAGTATGAGGTAGAACTACGGTGATGCCTGTTTTTATTTTATTATTGTTTAAAGTAACATGGCCTACTTTTACTCCCTCTACATCAGTAATAGAGTTATTTTTACCTGTGTTCATATTTCCAATAGGTATATTGAAATCTCTAATTCTTTTTTGTGTTTTCAAAATACTCACCCTTTTAATTTTTTAAAGATTATATTATATATTCTATAGAGGATTTCAAAAATCCTTTTATTTTATACATAATGTAAAAAGCAGCTAAAATTTTAGCTGCTTTTTAACATTGCATAAATGAATTTAATATTCTTATATAATGATTAGCTTCTCTTAGGATATGATCTCCTAAGAGTGGATAGGCCATAGCTTTAATTTGACAATTAATAAGTCCTTCTGTTCCTTCTCGTTTAAAATTTCTTATTCCAACAGTAGCTTCTAGGCTTTCTTCTGTAAGTTCTGGTATTGAAGGCTTATCTTCATTAGCTTCTTCAACTAAATCTTTGAAAGTATTAGCATAGTCATTAGAAGTATTAAATAGTTCTACTTCAGTAGGGTCAAGTAGACCTCTTATAAACAATGCATGTTCTTCCATTATTGTATTCCAAAATATTTCCTGTTCAAGTATTGTTTCTTTGTTTTTATCTCTAGATGGATTTTGTAGTTTCATTAGGGTTTTCAAATAAAGCCTTGCTTCTCTTAAAATATGGTCTATAAGTAGATGATATAAATTAATGAATATTTTGCAATTTGATAGTTTATTAAGAATTCTTTCTTTTAAATTTATTACTGCAGAAACTAAAGTTATAGCTCTGTCATTTATATTATATACTTCTTGTTCTATTTCAGGA
The DNA here is from genome assembly GCF_024623155.1 of Anaerosalibacter massiliensis. Lineage (NCBI taxonomy): Bacteria > Bacillati > Bacillota > Tissierellia > Tissierellales > Sporanaerobacteraceae > Anaerosalibacter > Anaerosalibacter massiliensis. The sequence goes on along the minus strand of NZ_JANJZL010000006.1, from coordinate 85,826 downwards.
GTGAAACAAAACTCTGGATTTGATCTCAAATTCATTTCAAGTTTTGTAATATTAGTATCTATACAAATTCCAGTATAGAAATTAGATATTTCTTCAGATTCTAGTGTAATAGGAGTAATTAATTCTCCAGAATTTAATACTTCTTCACTTAATATGCCATTAGATATTGAAACAATTTCCATTAATAATTTTTCCATATCTTCTTTAAGATTATCAGCTTCTAATATATGATTACTATCTTTAATCATAAATGCAGCTTCCATAAATATTAAATGTTCCTTCATTATTCTTCCAAAGAATAAGTTAGTTTCTAAAGACATTCTTATATAATCTTCTCTAGGTAGCATTTTTACCTCCCTCATTCATTTTATAGTCATAATAGAATATATTAGTTTGTTTTTATATTTATTACTATTTCAGTAAGGTATAAATGGAATCATATATTTTATTATATAAAATAGTTAGCACTATGATATAATGAATGCAGTTGAAAATATTTTAAATCTATACAGGGAAGGAGATGTGGGAATAGTATGAATTTGCCACAGATAAAAAGCAGGGGAAGCTTGACAGAGAAGACATATAATACTTTGAAAAGAGCAATATTAGATTTAGATTTAAAACCTGGACAACTTTTGACAGAAGAAGAACTTTCAGAACAGCTTGGAGTTAGTAGAACACCATTAAGGGCCGCTTTGAATAAACTTGAATATGAAAATTTAATTAAAATAACACCTGGTAGAGGAACTTATGTTGCTGAACTTTCATTAGAATACATGGAAGATATTTTTGATGTTCGAGAAGCTGTGGACATGCTTTCAGTAAGGTTGGCTGCAGAAAGGAAAACAGATGAAGATATAAAGGAAATGGATTATTTAGTAGAACAACAAGAGTTATTACTTAAGGATAAAGAATTTGATGTGAAACAGTTTATCAAATTAGATATAGACTTTCACTGTATTATATCTAAGGCAGCTAATAATAAAGTACTAGAGAGACTGACTTTACAATTAGTGGAAAGTTATAATAGATATATTTTAGCAGCTCCATTTTTAGATAGGGCAAGTACTATAGTTTCAGAACATAAACAAATAATAAAGGCAATTAAAGAAAGTAATGGAGAAGAAGCTGCAAGAATAGTACAGAATCATGTAAATGATATAAGAGAGAGTCTAAAAGAGAGAATTAAAAAGATTTTATAATTATAGTTGTACACAAACACAAAAACAAATCATAGGATGGTGTATTAACTGTGTCTGAAAAGTTTAATGTAGTTGTCCATAGTTTAATTGTAGATGAACCAGATATAGAGGAAAAAATATTATCTCCAATAGCAGATATAAGGTTTATACCTAATGATAATAAATATGATTTTTATAAAGCTATTTTAAAAGCTGATGGAATAATAATAGCAGACAGGGAAATAGATTCAAATGCTATAAGTAAAATGAAAAGATGTAAGGTGATTTCAAGACAAGGAGTTGGAATAGACAATATTGATGTAAATGAAGCTAAAAAAAGAAATATAGTTGTAGCAAATATTCCAGATTATTGTACTGAAGATGTGGCTAATTATACAGTAGCTAGTATATTATCTATAACCAGACATATACATATATATAATAAACATGTGAAGGAAGGACTATGGAGTGTAGGTAGTGTCTTTAGTACAAATAAATTTCCCCCTATAAGAAGAATTAGCACTCAAACACTGGGAGTGGTTGGATATGGAAGGATAGCAAGGTCTGTTATAAAGAAAATGAAAAATTTTAATGTTAATATTTTAGTTTACTATCCTAGGGCAGACAAAAGAGTTGAAAATAAAGAAGAAATTGAATTTGTTGATTTTAAGACATTGTTAAGAAGTTCTGATATTATCACCTTACATGTTCCTTTAACAAAACACACTAAATATATGTTTGATATAGAAGCATTTAAAATAATGAAAAGAACTTCCTTTCTTGTAAATACGTCTAGAGGATCTGTAGTAAATGAAAAAGCTCTATATATAGCTTTAAAAGAAAGGTTAATTGCAGGAGCAGCTATAGATGTTATGGAAGAAGAACCTCCTAAAAAAGATAATCCTTTATTAAATCTAGATAATATAATTATCACACCTCATATGGCATTTTTATCTAAGGACTCTTATGAAGAGATGAGAAGGAAAGCAGCAGAAAATGTTAAAAACATATTATTACATATATAAGAAGACTTCACAATTGATAGTATTTTAACAATAGTTTAAGAGATATAAGGGAAAAGCAAGTTTTTTGACTTGTATTAAGCAATTAGTCTAAAATATAGCCAAGATTGGGCGTTGAAGTATAGAAATTATGGCTATATAATTCATTGTATACAAACACATACACAAATCCGCCAATGGTGAATCTATCCACTGAAAAGAAAATGCTTTAGTAAATTTGATGTATGCAAAATTTTTTGAATTCTTCAAATTTTAAAAATAAGGGAGGAATTTACATGGAATTATTTTCAAAGATTGTTGGATGGCTATGGGGGCTTCCTTTAATTATTATGATGACAGTGACAGGACTTTATTTTACTATTGGCTCAGGATTTTTTCAGTTTTCAAAATTTGGACATATAATGAAAAAAACTTTTGGCTCTATTATGGGTAAGGAAAAAGATGAAGGTGGTGAAGGTTTACTTTCTTCATTTGAAGCTATAAGTGTTGCTATAGGAGGATCTGTAGGTGTTGCTAATATTGGTGGTGTAGCTACAGCAGTAGCAGTAGGTGGACCAGGAGCAATATTTTGGATGTGGTTGTCAGCACTTTTAGGGATGATTTTAAAGATGACAGAAGTATCTTTAGCAGTATATTATAGAAATAAAGATGAAAACGGCATCCCGTTTGGTGGTCCTACATTCTATATGGAAAAAGGATTGGGAGAAGAAAGAGGAATTAAAATATGGCCTGTATTGGCAGTAATATTTGGTGCAGGAATATTCTCAACATTTTTCCTAACATTACAAAACTATACTGTATCAGAGGCTATCGGCAATACATTTGGTATAAGTCTTATAACAGTAAGTGTTGTTTATGTAATCTGTACTTATTTAATCATAAGTGGTGGTATTCCAAGTTTGGGTAAGGCCGCAGCAAAGATTGTTCCTTTTATGTGTTTATTCTATATAATTGGTGGTCTTATAATAATATTTAAAAACATTACTGTACTTCCTCAAGCACTTGGAATGATAATAAAAGGTGCTTTTACAGGTACAGCAGCTGTTGGTGGATTTGCCGGAATGGGAGCTATGCAAGCTTTGAAACTAGGTATGGCAAGGGCAGTATATAGTAATGAAGCTGGTTGGGGTACTTCTCCAATGATTCATGCTACAGCAAAAGTTGAACACCCAGTAAAACAAGGGCTTTGGGGAGCATTTGAAGTATTTATAGATACAATTGTAGTTTGTACAATAACAGCATTGGTAGTTATTATGACTGGACAATGGTCAACAGGACTTGATGGAGCAACATTGGCTTTAACTGCTTTTGAAGTAGGATTAGGTAGATTTGGAAGGATAGTAGTTGCATTTTCTATATTCTTGCTTGGACTTTCAACAACAACTGGTTGGTATGCATACTATGAAGTTGTTCTTCGTCATCTATTCAAAAATAGACCTGATATAAAAGACAATATTCTTAAAGTATATAGGTGGGTATATCCTATACCAGGAATGCTTCTAGTAATTATGGCTGTGACAAGTGGACTACCAGGAGCAGCAGTATGGTTGTTTGGAGATTTCACATCAGCTATTCCAACTTTTGCAAATGTTATAACTATAATGATATTGAGCCCTACTTTCTTCAAACTTGTTAAAGACTATAAAGCAAGATATTTAGGAATAGGTAAGGTAGATCCACATTTTGCAGTATTTTATGAAGATGGAAAGAAAAAAGCATCTAAGTAATTAGCAAAAAGGAGGTTTTATAGTGGACAAAATTTTTATTAACGGAAAAATAGCAACTATAGACTCAAAGAACTCTTTTGCTGAGGCTGTGGCTGTAGAAAATGGAAAGATAACTAAAGTAGGTTCTAATGAAGAAGTTTTGGAACTTAAAGATGATAATACAGAAGTAGTAGATTTAGAAGGCAAACTCCTCCTTCCAGGATTCAATGATAGTCATATGCATTTACTAATGTATAGTTACCATATTCAAAATGTAAATCTTGTAGGAACTACCTCTATAGGCAACATAATAGAAAGAACTAAGAAATTTATAAAAGAAAGAAATATTGCTTCAGGAAAATGGATTTTAGGAATAGGCTGGAACCAAGATTATTTTACAGAAGGAGAAAGGGTTTTTCCGACTAGGTATGATTTAGACAAAATATCTACTGAACATCCAATAGTTTTTACAAGGGTCTGTTATCATATAGTAATAGCAAATAGTAAAGCTATGGAATTAGCAGGAATAACTAAAGATTCTCCTCAAATAGAAGGAGGAAAATTTGACCTTGATGAAAATGGAGAGCCTATAGGAATATTTAGAGAAAAAGCTCAAGGTCTAATAACTAGCCATATTCCAGAATCTACAGTAGAAGAGATAAAAGAAATGCTTATTGAAGGTATGAAAAATGCTAATAAATGTGGAATCACATCGGTGCAAACAGATGATTTCGAAGCTATACCAGGGAAAAACTATGAAAATATAATTAAAGCTTATAAAGAATTAAATGAAGAAGGGAAAATAAACTTAAGAATATATGAACAATGTCTACTCCCAAGCATGGGAAGATTGAAAGGATTTTTAGACAGTGGATATAGAACGGGACATGGGGATGATTTCTTTAAAATAGGACCACTGAAACTACTTGGAGATGGATCACTTGGAGCAAGAACGGCAGCTTTAACTAAACCTTATGCAGATTGTCCAGACACTTATGGTATACCAGTATTTACTCAAGAGGAAATAGATGAACTTGTAGAAATAGCTCACAATAGTGATATGCAAATAGCAGTCCACTGTATAGGAGATAAGGCAATGTACATGGCCTTTGAAGCAATAGAAAAGGCATTAGCTAAAAGTCCAAGAAAGGATCATCGTCATGGAATAGTGCATTGCCAGATAACTGATGAATATTTATTAAATAAGTTTAAAGAATTAAATGCAGTAGCCTATATTCAACCAATATTTTTAGACTATGATTGGAAAATAGCTGAATCTAGAATAGGAGGTGAATTATTAAAAACTTGTTATAACTGGAGAACTCTCCTACACAGTGGAGTCCATCTAGGATTTGGCTCAGATGCACCAGTAGAATCCTTCAATGTATTAAATGGTATATATGAAGCTGTAACAAGTAAGGATTTAAATGGAGAACCAGAAGGTGGATGGAAACCAGATCAAACCCTTACAGTAGAAGAAGCAGTCTATGGTTTTACTATGGGAGGAGCTTATACATCATTTGAAGAAAATGGGAAAGGCTCTATTGAAGAAGGTAAATTAGCTGATATGGTAGTGCTTTCAAGAGATATATTTGAAATACCAGAAGATGAAATAAAAGATGTAGAAGTAGAGATGACAATTTTCAATGGAAAAATAGTATATAAAAAATAGGAGGGGGATTATGTATTTAAACTGTTTGGAGGAAGTTAAAAACATAACTAAAGAATTAGTGAAGGTACCAAGTATAGTAAAAACAGATGGAGAAACTAAATGTGCACAGAAAATCTATGACTATTATAAAGAAATTTCATATTTCAAAGAAAATCCAGAAAGACTTCAAATGGTTCAAACTATAGATGACGAAATAGAAAGACATATAGTTGTTGCCCATGTAAAAGGTACAAAAGGAGATTCAAACAAAGCCATAATACTTATGGGACATTTAGATACAGTAGGAGTAGATGATTTTGGGACTATTAAAGAATATGCCTTTGATCCAGACAGACTTCCAGAGGTTTTAAGAAAGTTAGATTTAAACGAAGAATTAAATAAAGACATAGATTCAGGAGAATATATGTTTGGAAGAGGGGCTCTTGATATGAAATCAGGAGTGGCAGGTCATATGTATTTAATAAAATATTTTTCAGAACATCCAGAAGAGCTAAATGGACATATCATAGCTTTGGCGGAATGTGATGAAGAAGACAATTCCCATGGTATACTAACAGGTTTAAAAGTCTTTAAAGATATAAAAGAGAAGGAAAACTTAGAATATGTTGCAGCTATAAATGCAGATTATTCTACTCCATATCATGCAAAAGATGAGAACAGATATGTATACTTTGGAACTATAGGAAAACTACTTCCATCTTTCTATGTAGTAGGAAAAGAAACCCATGTAGGGCAGGCATTTGGGGGACTAGATCCCAATTTAATAGTGGCAGAGCTTACAAGACTTATAGAATTAAACCCAGAACTTTGTGATGAGGCTTTTGGAGAAGTAACCATACCTCCAATGTCACTAAAACAAGCAGATTTTAAAGAAGGATATACAGTTCAAACTCCAATAGCTGCTTATTCTTATTATAATTTCTTTACTCATAGTATGAGTCCAAAAGATGTAATGGAAAAGATGAAAGAAAAGGCAGAAGAAGCCTTTGACAATATTATAGAATATACAAATAAATCTTATAAAGAATTTTGTAAAAAAGGAGGCCATACATATACAAAGCTCCCATGGAAGAATAGGGTATATACTTGGGATGAATTTTATAATGAATTAGTAGATATTCATGGAGATAAATTTAAAAAACATATATACAATTTTGCAAAAGAGCTAAACAACAATTATCCAACTATGGATTTAAGAGAGTTTAGTGCAAAGGTCATAGAAGAATCTTGGAAATGGGTTAAAGATAGGAGTCCAGCTATAATAATATACTACTCTTCAATATTTTCAGCTAGAATAGAAGTAACAGGAAAAGATGAAAAGGAGAAAAACCTATTAGCTAGTGTTAATGAATCCATAGATTTTGTACAGAAGTATTCAGACAAACCTATAGTAACTAAGATGTTCTACCCATATATTTCAGACTCTAGCTTTATGACAATAAGTGATGATCTAGAAGATTTAAAGGCATTAGAAAACAATATGCCAGCTTGGGGAACAAAATATGTATATAATGTAGATGATATATTGGCTATAAATGTGCCAGTAGTCAACATAGGTACCTTTGGGAAAGATGGACATAAAGTAACCGAAAGGGTTCATATGAAACATACATTTGAGAATGTTCCCAATATAACATATAATACAATTAAAAAGATATTAGTTTAAAAATTAAAAATATTTCAAAAATCAATTAAAGGTAATAACCCTATGCTATAATACGAAACTCCTTTCTGTAGTCCATAGGAAGGAGTTTCCATATATTGAATACTGTAGGCATTATTTTTTAAAGGGGGCTTTTCTATGGATAAGATAATTTTAAACGGAAAAATAGCTACAATGGTTTCAAAATATATATCTTGGGCTGAAGCTATAGCTATAAAGGATAAAAAAATAGCTAAAGTAGGCACCAATGAAGAAGTGCTAGACTTGAAAAGTGATAATACGGAAATAATAGATTTAAAGGGCAAAACAGTACTTCCGGGTTTTAATGATAGCCATATGCATCTACTTAGCTATGGATATTCTTGCAGAGCTGTAAATCTAAATGGAACAGAGTCCATAGATGGAATAGTAGAGAGAATAAAGGATTTTATTAAAGATAAAAATATAAAAAAAGGGAAATGGATTGTAGGAAGAGGATGGAATGACGATTATTTTAAAGATGAAAAAACTTTTCCTACTAGATATGATTTAGATAGAGTTTCAACAGAACATCCAATAGCTATAATTAGGGCATGTGGACATATTCAAATAGCTAATAGTAAGGCTTTAGAATTAGCAGGAATAACCAAAGATACCCCTCAAATAGAAGGAGGAAAGTTTGATTTAGACGAAAATAGAGAACCTACAGGAATATTTAGGGAAAAAGCTATAGAGCTTTTAACTAGCCAGATTCCAGAACCTACAGTAGAAGATATAAAGGAAATGCTACTTGAAGGTATAGAAGATGCCAACTCCTGTGGTATAACCTCAATTCAAACAGATGATTTTGAAGCTATACCAGGAAATAACTTTCACAATATACTAAAGGCCTATAGAGAATTAGAAGAAGAAGGAAAACTTAGCCTTAGAATATATGAACAATGTCTACTACCAAGTATGGATAGAATAAATAGCTTTTTAAATAGTGGCTATAGAACTGGATGGGGAAATGAGTATTTTAGAATAGGACCATTGAAACTACTTGGAGATGGATCACTTGGAGCAAGAACAGCAGCTTTAACACAACCTTATGCAGATTGTCCAGACACTCGTGGTATACCAGTATTTACTCAAGAAGAAATAGATGAACTTGTAGAAGTAGCTCACAATAATGATATGCAAGTAGCAGTCCACTGTATAGGAGATAAGGCAATGTACATGACCTTTGAAGCAATAGAAAAAGCATTAAATAAAAGTCCAAGAGAGGATCATCGTCATGGAATAGTACATTGCCAGATAACTGATGAATACTTATTAAATAAGTTTAAAGAATTAAATGCAGTAGCCTATATCCAACCAATATTCTTAGACTATGATTGGAAAATAGTTAAAGATAGGGTAGGAGAGAAGCTGGAAAAAACCTCTTATAATTGGAAGACCCTTTTAGATAGTGGAGTCCATATAGCTTGCGGCTCAGATGCACCAGTAGAATCTTTTAATGTATTAAATGGAATCTATGAAGCAGTTACAAGGAAAGATTTAAAGGGAAATCCAGAAGGTGGCTGGATGCCAGAACAGAAACTCACAGTAGAAGAAGCAGTTTATGGATTTACTAAAGCTGGAGCCTATACTTCCTTTGAAGAAGATATAAAAGGTTCAATAGAAGAAGGCAAACTAGCAGATATAGTAGTACTTTCGAAAAATATATTTGAAATACCAGAAGATGAAATAAAAAATATAGAAGTAGAAATGACCATATTTGATGGAGAAATAGTATATGAGAAATAAAAAATAGCTCTAGCTGCAGAGCTATTTTTATATACAATTATTTTACTTCATCAAATTTTTTAGCTACTTTCTTCCAATCTACTACATTCCACCAAGAATCAATATAATCTGCCCTTTTGTTCTTGTATTTTAGGTAATATTCGTGTTCCCACACATCAATACCAAGAAGGGGTTTTTTTGCCATTGGAGATTGGATTGTCTTGATTTGGAGTAGCTTCAATTGATAGTTTGCCATTGGAATCAAGTACTAACCATGCTCAACCACTACTAAATTGTCCTAAAGCAGCTTTCTTAAAATCTTCTTTAAACTTATCAAATCCCCATAAGTCCTCATCAATCTTCTTTCCAAGATTTCCTTCTGGTTTTCCGCCGCTTTCTGGTGACATTATATCCCAAAACAGTGTATGGTTATAATGGCCACCACCATTGTTTCTCACAGATATTCTAATATCCATTAGAATAGTTTCCAAAGACTTTAATATTTCTTTAGTTTTCATATATGGATAATTATTGTTTTACAATAATTGGTACAATACTTGCAGACTAAATATTTAAGACGAACTTACAGAAATATATAAGAAAGATGAAATTGTATATAGTTTGTTAAGAAATTAAGTAAAATATTATTGAAAATTATAGGTGAAAATGATAATATAACATTAAAAATAATTAGAAATATTCTAAATTTTTAGAACAAACCATTAATAAATTGTTTTTAATCAGGTTATAAAAGAGGGGGCTATTATAAAATATGTTAAAGGGATACATTGAAGAACTTTTGAACCTATTTGATGATGCAGATTTTTTAGTAGTTACTGATAAGGAAGGCTATATAGAGTATTATAAAATATTTAAGGGTTTAGGAAGTAGAATAGTAGATGATCCAGTAGGACTTCACATATTAGAATTACATCAGCATCTAGATTATGAAACTAGTACAGTTATGAGAGTTCTAAAAAATAAAGAACCAATAATAAATGAAAAACAATATCTAAATATTTTTAAGGAGAGGACAGTCACTGTATTTTCTACTACTTTTCCTATAATGGAAGGGCAAGAGGTAGTAGGAGCTGTAGATATTAACAAATATATCTATGAAAATATGAATGGAGTAAAAAAGTTTAAACATCATAATTTGGATAGTAGAAAGAACTATTTATTTACTATAGATAATGTTTTAACTAATAATGATGCTATGATTGAAGTTAAAAATAGAACATTAAAAGCTGCTAAAACTAATTCACCAGTTATGATATATGGAGAAACAGGTACAGGTAAAGAGCTAATAGCCCAATCAATACATAATCATAGCCTTAGGAAGGACAATCCGTTTATTATACAAAATTGTTCAGCAATACCACTTACATTAGCAGAAAGTATGTTTTTTGGTACTACAAAGGGAAGTTTTACAGGGGCAGAAAGCAAAATAGGACTTTTTGAAATGGCCAACAATGGCACTTTAGTATTAGATGAGATAAATTCTATGGATCTTAATTTACAACCTAAGTTACTCAGAGTAGTAGATAGTGGAGCTTTTAGGCGGATTGGTGGAAAAGAATTGATTGATGTAGATGTAAAATTGATTTCTATGTTAAATGAAGACCCCAAATTAATTTTAGATAACAAACAAATGAGGCAGGATCTTTTCTATAGACTAGGTGTGGTTATAATAAAAATACCACCACTTAGAGAAAGAAAAGAAGATATTCCTCTTCTAGTAAATAGTTTTATAAATGAATATAATATAAAAATGAGAAAAGAGATAAAAAAGGTTAGCAAAGGAGTTATGGATTTATTTATGGAATATAGTTGGCCGGGGAATGTTAGACAACTAAAGCATGTTATTGAAAGTGCCTTTAATTTTACTGAAGGAGAAGTTATAAATGAAAATGATTTACCTTATGATATAAATACCAAGAAGAATATCTCAAAGAATATTGATATAGATAATAAATTTTCTTTGAATGAGGCTGTAAAAGATTATGAAAGTAGATATATTAAATTAGCACTAGAAAGTAGTGATACATTAAATGAAGCTGCTAGTCTATTAAAAATATCAAGACAGACTTTAAAATATAAGATGGATAGTCTAGGAATAGAAATTGAATAAAGATTTTTTATATAAATTAGAGCAAGAATATGCAAAAAAATTTTTGCATATTCTTGCTCTAATTTTATTATTTAGGGTTCATAAAAATATGTTTATAAAATATTTAAACAATTCTAGATAGGTTTATAACTTATTTATAGGAGTAAAAACATTTATCTAGATATATATTGTAAGAATTGGCACAATTGTTGCAAAATTATATATTTATATAGATAAGTATATATTATCACAAACTAAAATATTTAAGAAAGGATGATAACAAAAAAGTATATTGGAATTATTATTAAATTATAATTTGGGAGGGGTTTTATGCAAACCTTTATAGATAGTATTGTTAGTTTTTCCAATTGGCTTTGGGGAATTCCTATGATGCTTATTTTAGTTGGAGGCAGTCTTATAATGAGTTTTTCATTAGGTTTTTTCCAGATTAGATATTTTCCATTTATAATGAGTGAAACCTTTGGGAAAATGTTTTCAAAAGAAGGAAAAGAGAAAGATGGAATTAGTCCATTTCAAGCAGTTACAGCAGCATTAGCTTCAACTGTAGGAGCATCCAATATAGTTGGTGTGCCAATTGCTATAGTTTTTGGTGGACCAGGAGCAGTTTTCTGGATGTGGATAGTTGCCCTTATAGGCAGTGCAACTAAGTTTTCAGAAATAGTACTGGGTATAAAGTATAGGGAAAAGAATGAACTAGGAGAATATGTTGGTGGACCTATGTACTATCTGAAAAAAGGATTAAATTCAAACTTCTTAGGAAGGCTATTTGCATTTTGTTTGATGATTGAAATCATACCTTCTGTAGCTACTCAAACAGCATCAGCAGTCCAAACAGCTGGAACTCTTAATATATCTAATCAGCTAGCTGGTATTGTAATTGCTCTTTTAGTAGGTATAGTAGTTTATGGAGGTATTAAAAGAATTACACAGATTACTGAAAAATTAGTGCCCTTTATGGCATTACTATATGTAATAGGTTCTTTAATAGTAGTATTATTTAATGCTAAAAATATATTTCCAGCCTTTGGCCTTATATTTAAACATGCATTTACTCCAGCTGCAGCAAAAGGCGGTTTTTTAGGGGCTAGTGTAGCCCATGCCATAAGATGGGGTACTGCTAGAGGAGTATATTCAAATGAAGCTGGAATGGGTACAGCACCTATTGCCCACTGTAGTGCAAATACAGATCATCCTGTTAGACAAGCTATGTGGGGTATTTTTGAAGTTGTAGTTTCTACATTGATCATATGTACTATGACTGCACTATTGGTTTTAACTACTGGATTACATGAAGTAATACCAGCAAAAGAAGCTGCAAGTATTCCTGCTAGAGCTTTTCAACAAGTACTAGGTAATACCTTAGGTGGAGGAATTGTAACGTTAAGCATGTTTTTATTTGTACTTTCAACTATTATTGTTCTTGTATTTTATGGAGAAAAACAAGCAGAATACCTATTTGGAGTAAAAACTTCTAAAATAATGAGATTAGTTTATTTAGTAGCTATATTCCTAGGTGCTTATGGAGGGCTTGAGTTCCTATATAATTTCTTAGATATACTATTGGCTACTGTGGTTATTCCTAATATGATAGGAGTAGTATTTTTAAGAAATGAAGTTAAAGATTTAAAAAATGATTTCTTCAATAATCCTGAATATTATCCAAGTGCAAAGGAGGAAGTAAAATAGATAGCTATTATTATGTTTATATAAATTTATTATAATATCATTGGGAGGTAGTATATATGAATGAAAGAATTGAAAAACTTACATTGGAGTTAACAAACATAAGAGGAATTGTGGGAACGAAAGAGGAAAATAATGTGGCTGAAAAAGTATATGAAAAATTTATGGAAATGGATTATTTTAGAAAGTATCCTCAATATGTTAAGTATGTAGATGCAATAGATGATCCTCTTGGAAGAAAAAGTGTAATGGCTATGGTAAAAGGAGAAAAAGGAAGTAACAATAAGACAGTTATTTTAATAGGTCATATAGATACTGTAGGAATTTCTGACTATGGTGATTTAAAAGAATATGCTACTAAACCTTTAGAGTTAGGAGAAAAGTTTAAAGAAAGACCTCTTTCTGAAGATGTAGTTAAGGATCTAAAATCAGGAGAATATTTATTTGGCAGAGGTATATTTGATATGAAATGTGGGGTAGCCACCCTTATGACTTTAGTAGAGGAAATCTCTGATGATGTAGAAAATTTTGAAGGCAATATTGTATTTGCAGCAGTATGTGATGAAGAAGGTAATTCTGGTGGTATGCTTTCAGTAGTTCCAGAGTTAGTTAAATTGAAAGAAAAAGAGAATTTTGAATACTTAGCAGTACTTGACACAGACTATAGCGCTCCAAGATATGAAAATGATAATACTAGATATGTATATGTAGGTACTGTAGGAAAATTAATGCCTACTTTCTACATAGTTGGAGCAGAAACTCATGGAGGAGATCCTTTTAAGGGAATAGATCCTAATTTAATATCTTCAGCTATAACTAGTGAAATTGATTTCAATACTAAATATTGTGATGAGGCTGAAGGAGAGGTTACTGTACCGCCTATTACTTTAAGACAACAAGATTTAAAGCCAGAGTACTCAGTTCAAACAGCAAAAACTAGTCATCTTTATTTTAACTATGGAACCCATATAAGTACTCCAGATGAAGTTATGGAAAAGGTAGTCAAAGGTGCAGATTTAGCTTTTCAAAATGTAATTGATAATTTAAATAAAGAATACAAAAAATATTGTGATTTAAATAAATTCCTATATGAGAAATTACCTTGGAAATCCAGAGTTATGTCCTATGATGAATTATACAAGAAAGTAAAGGAAGAAAGAGGAGAAGAAGTAGATAAGTTAATAGAAGATTTAAATAAAGAACTACTTGCTAACCCTAATGTAGATGATAGAGAATTTGCACTAAAAATAGTAGAAGGAGTTCATAATATGTGGTCGGATAAAGATCCTGTAGTTGTAGTATTCTTCTCACCACCATATTATCCACATATATATGTGGAAGGAAAATCTAAACTAGAGGAAAATCTTTTAAATGTAGTTAAGAAAACAGTTAAAAATATTGATTCTAATTATGATATTAAAGTAAAGAAATTCTATCCTTATATTTCTGATTTAAGTTATGCAGCAGCTCCAAGAGAAAAAGAAGCTATTGAATCTCTTAAGAATAATATGCCTGGATTTGGAGTGAAATATAAATTACCTATTAAAGACTTACAAGAGTTAAACCTTCCAGTAGTCAATATAGGACCTTTTGGAAAAGATGCTCATAAATTCACAGAAAGATTAGAAAAAGACTATTCCTTTAATGTAGCACCAAAACTTGTTTATAATACTATTATAAATTTATTCAAATGATGTAGATATAGTAGGGCAGACCAATTTATATAGTCTGCCCTATTTTGATTTAATTATAAATTAATATTTGAAAATTTAAAAAGATATGATATAATGATGTTAAAAGAAATTGGAAACGTTTCCGATAACGTTACCTAAAATAGATGAAAGAGTGATGTTATGGCTGATTTAAGTATCAAAGATATCGCTGAGATTGCAGGAGTAGGTGTTAGTACTGTATCTCGTGTTATAAACAATCATCCTGATGTAGGAGATAAGACTAGGAAAAAGGTTTTACAAATAATTGAAGAGTACAATTATATCCCTAATAATAGTGCAAGAAATTTGAAAAGAAGTAGTACTAATAATATCGGGATTTTAGTTAAAGGTATTCATAACCCTTTCTTTTCACAGATGATTAAAGCACTTGAAGAAGAAATAAACAAGAAAGATTATTCTATGATACTTCATTACAATGAGAAAAACTCCAATGATATTGAAGTTGCTATAGAACTTATTAAGGAAAAGAAGCTAAAAGGTTTGATTTGCCTTGGGGGAGATTTTGATGATTTAGAAAACAATCAACTACTAAACTTAAAAACTCCTATGGTTTTAACATCAGTAAACATTATTGAAGAAGTAGATAAAGATGCATTTTCCAGTGTAACAATAGAAAATGAAATTGCAGCTTTTAAAGCAGTAGATTATCTATGCAAATTAGGCCATGAAAAAATTGGAATTATCAGTACTGGAGAAGGAGATAAGAATGTTGGGAAGCTTAGACTTAGAGGATATAAAAAGGCATTAGTGGCAAATGGAATAGAAAAAAGAGATGAATTTATATCCTTTGCTCATTATACTTTTGAATCTGGATATAATGCTATGAATGAATTATTAGATAGAAATTTAGGGTTAACGGCAGTATTTGTTACTTCAGACATAATGGCTATAGGTGCTTCAAAGGCAATTCTTAGTAGAGGTTTAAAAATTCCTGAAGATATCTCTATAGTTGGGTTTGATGGTATTGAATATTCAAAATATTTTCATCCATCTATTACTACTATAAAACAGCCAATAGAAGAAATGGGTCGAAAGAGTGCAGAAATACTGTTTGATTTGATAGAAAAGAAAAAAGAGCAACAACATGTAGTGTTTAAAACAAAATTATTAGAAAGAGAATCTTGCAAAAAATTAAAATAGGGGGACTCTTTTATGTCTAAAGTAGTATTGAAAGATGTTGAAAAAGTTTATCCAAATGGGTTTAAAGCTGTTCATGGGATTAACTTAGAAGTTGAAGACGGTGAATTCATGGTGTTAGTAGGACCTTCAGGATGTGCAAAGTCTACTACCCTAAGGATGATAGCAGGCCTTGAAGAAATCAGTGGAGGTACTATTAGCATTGGTGATAAGGCGGTAAACGATATCCCACCAAAGGATAGAGAAATAGCTATGGTTTTTCAAAACTATGCCCTATATCCACATATGACAGTTTATGAAAATATGGGATTTTCTCTTAAGATGAAGAAAACACCTAAAAATATTACTGATGAAAAGGTAAGGGAAGCTGCAAAAATATTGGATATAGAAGATTTATTAGATAGAAAGCCTAAAGAACTATCAGGAGGACAAAGGCAGAGAGTTGCTGTAGGAAGAGCTATAGTAAGAGCTCCAAAAGTCTTTTTATTTGATGAACCCCTATCCAATTTAGACGCAAAGCTAAGGGTTCACATGAGAGTTCAATTATCTCAACTACACCAAAGGCTAAAGTCTACTATGATCTATGTAACTCATGATCAAGTAGAAGCTATGACTATGGGAGATAGGATATGTGTTATGAACCTAGGAAAAATAATGCAAGTAGATACTCCACTAAATGTATATCAGTATCCGGCAAATAAATTTGTAGCAGGTTTTATTGGCTCACCCCCTATGAATTTTATGGAAGGGGAAGTAATTGAAATAAATAATGATATAAAAATTAAAATCAAGGAGGTGAAGCTGAAACTGCCATTAGATAAATCTAGAAATTTAAAGAATTATGTTGGCAAGAAGATATGGTTTGGAATTAGGCCAGAAGACATAAACATAGGAAATTCAAATGAAGAAAATTCTATTAAAGGGAAGATAGAAGTAATTGAATTTATGGGAAATGAAGCCTTTATATATTCCAAAATTGGAAATGATCAATTTATATCTAGAACAGATTTCCTAGGTGCCAAAGATTTGAAGAATGGTAGTGAATGTTTCTTTTCTATTAATATGGACAAATGTCATATTTTTGATTATGACAGTGGAAAAAATATAAGCCTGTGGCTTAAAAATTAAGGGGGGGTTCAATGTTTAAGTCAAAAAAAGTCCTGATATTAGCAATAGTTATGGTACTCACTTTATCATTAGTAGTGACTGGTTGTTCAAATAATGAAAGTGATAAAAGTGCTCTTAAGGAAAATAAAGAAGCATCAGATGAAAAATCAGGTAAAGAAGTAGAAGTAGACATATTCCAATTTAAAGTTGAAATAGCTAAAGAGTTGGAAGAAGCAGCAAAAGTTTATGAAGAAGAAAATCCAAATGTAAAAATAAATATTCAAACAGTTGGCGGTGGAGATGACTATGGTGCTGCATTAAAGGCTGCTTTCCAATCAGGAAATGAACCAGATATATTTAATGTTGGTGGTCCACAAGATATTAAAGATTGGATGGACAAGCTAGAAGATCTATCTAACCAACCTTGGGTAGATAAAGCACTAGATGGTGTACTATCAGGAGCTACAGTAGATGACAAGGTATATGCACTACCTTTTAACTTGGAAGGTTATGGATTTGTTTATAATACAGAAATATTTAAAGCTGCAGGTATTGATGCAGAAAAAATAGTAGATTTTAAAAGCTTAGAAGAAGCGGTGAAAGCTTTAGATGGGAAAATTAAAAATGGTGAATTAAAAGATGATTATCCACTACTTGAATCTGTATTTGAATTTCCTGCAAAAGAAACTTGGATAACTGGCTTACATACATCTAATGTAGCACTAGGACAAGAATTTGATAGTTCTATAGAGGCATTTAATTCTGAAGAAGTAGAGTTTAAATATGGAGATTCACTAAAGAAAATAATAGATTTGCAAGCAGATTATTCATCTAATAGAGATGCAAAACAAAAGTTGAATGCTGTAGATTATACAACACAAGCAGAAGAAGGAATAGCCATAGAACGTGTAGCAATTATACAACAAGGTAATTGGGTTTATGGATTAGTAAATGATGTAGATGAAGATGTGGCAAAGAAATTAGATATATTGCCTATACCTTTAGAAGGTGGAAAGGAAGATTCCATACCAGTAGGAGTTCCAATGCATTGGGTAGTAAACAAAGATAGTGATGATGGAGTGAAAGATGTAGCGAAGGATTTCTTGGATTGGCTATATACATCTGAAAAAGGAAAAGAATATATAGTTAATGAATTTCATTTTATACCTCCACTAACTGGATATGAAGATTTAGAAGTAGAAGATTCTCTAGGAAGAGCAGTTTCAAGATATGCAGAAGCAGGAAAGACAACTCCTTGGGTGTTCATGGGCTATCCAACAGCATGGGGTATGGAAGGCTTAGGAAACAATATACAAAAATATTTATCAGGAGAATACACTTGGGAAGAAGTTATATCTGAATCCCAAGCTCAATGGAAGGAAATGAGATAAAAATAAAATTATAGGGATATACATTTTATGTATATCCCTATATAGTATATGGAAAGGAGAGGAATGATGAAATACTCAAAAGGTTGGTTTTGGACCTTTGTAAGTCCAGTATTATTGGCATTTATAATTGTAGTCATCATTCCAATGATTACAGGAATTTATTATTCCTTTACTGATTGGAATGGAATAGGAAACAATGCAAATTGGGTAGGATTTAAAAACTATATAAAGATTTTTACTGAAGACAAAGATTTTTTAAACTCCTTTTTGTTTACAGCAAAATTTGCTCTAGTGTCATTAATAACTATAAATGTAATAGGATTTGGATTAGCACTTTTGATGACAAAGGGGTTAAAAGCTACTAATTTTTTTAGAAGCATCTTTTTTATGCCTAATATGATAGGGGGACTTATACTGGGGTTTGTTTGGCAATTTATATTTACAAAAGGTTTTGATTCGTTGGGGAGGATACTAGGTTGGAATTTTTTAAGAGGATGGTTATCTGATCCAACTACAGGATTTTGGGGATTAGTAATACTTATGTCTTGGCAAATGTCTGGTTATATGATGGTTATCTATATAGCTGCAATAGAAAACATTCCAGAATCATCTATTGAAGCAGCAGAAATAGATGGAGCCAATGCTTGGCAAAGGCTTAAATATATAATAATGCCACTAGTAGCGCCGGCTTTTACAGTAGGACTGTTTCTAACTTTATCAAATTCCTTTAAACTATATGATCAGAATCTATCATTGACAGCAGGTGGTCCTCATAATTCCACTCAAATGTTGGCCATGAATATATATAATACAGCTTTTAAATTTAACAAATTGGGACTTGCTCAAGCAAAGGCAGTTGTATTTTTAGTCACTGTAGCAGTTATTACATTAACACAGATTTACTATAGCAAGAGAAAAGAGGTGGAAATGTAGTGAAAGGAGAAAAAAAGAATAAAACTCGAATTCTAATACTTGCTATATTTTTAGCCATTATATTCATATTGCCTTTTTATATAGTGTTGACTAATTCATTTAAGACTCAAAAAGGAATATTTCTAAATGTTACAGATTTGCCTTTTGGCCAATTCTTTACATTGGATAATTACATAGAGGCTTTTAAGGAATTGGATTTTGTTCATTCATTTTTAAATTCACTTTTAATTACAGTATTTAGCACAGTTTTAATTGTTATATTTTCATCTATGGCAGCTTGGATGCTAGTTAGGACCAAATCAAAACTAAGTAGCTTCCTATATTTTCTATTTGCTGCAGCTATACTCATACCATTTCAATCGGTAATGCTACCCCTTATAAATTTAATGGGAAAAATAGGATTTTTAAATAGAAGTGGACTAATTTTTATGTATGTTGGTTTTGGAGCCAGTTTATCTATAATGCTCTACCATGGTTTTATAAAGAGTATACCTGTAGAATTAGAAGAAGCTGCAACTATAGATGGCTGTAACAAGTTTCAAGTATTTTGGTACATTATATTCCCAATGCTTAAGCCAATAACAGTAACAGTTAGCATATTAAATGCTATGTGGATATGGAATGACTTCCTACTACCACAGTTAGTAATCAATAGGCCAGAGTCTCATACAATACCTTTAAAAATGTTCTATTTCTTTGGACAACATTCTAAACAGTGGCATTTAGCATTGGCAGGTCTTGTAATTGGCATGATACCTATAATCATATTCTATATATTGGCACAAAAACATATTATTAAAGGGGTTACAAAAGGTTCAATAAAATAGTTTTGGAGGGATATGGTGAAAGTTTATAAGATATCAGACAATATTTTAAAATATAGATTTGGTGTCCCCTTTCCTACAGATGTAGTAGTGAAAGCAGGGAAAGAAATAGAAAAAAGTAGTGTAGACTATTTCCAAATAAAAGAAAAGGAAGAGTTAAAACTTATTTATAAAATGGATACTAAAGATATAGTATTTGGCCTAGGAGAAAATCAAAGAGGTCTAAATAAAAGAGGAGGAGAGTATATTTCTTTCTGTTCTGACGATCCAAACCATACTCCAGAAAAAAGATCTTTATATGGAGCTCATAACTTTTTATTAGTAGATGGAGTAGAAAACTTTGGAGTATTTATAGACCATCCTGGGAAAGTAGTATTCGACATAGGATTTAGTCACAAGGACTATTTAGAAATAACTATTGAAGATAAAAATTTTGATCTATATATAATAGATGGTAGCAGCTCTAGAGAAATAGTTAGTAGTTTTTTAAATATTATTGGAGAAGGCTATGTGCCACCAAAATGGGCATTTGGCTATCAGCAGTCTAGATGGAGCTATCCAGATGCTAAAGAAGTAGAAAAAATAGCAGACAGATTTATTGAAAATAATATACCCTGTGATGCTATCTACTTAGATATAGACTATATGGAAGACTATAAAAACTTTACAGTAAGTGAAGAAAGATTTCCCAATTTTAAAAGATTTGTAGAGAAAATGAAGGATAAAGGATTTAGACTAATTCCTATAATAGATGCAGGGGTGAAAATAGAAGAAGGTTATGATATCTATGAAGAAGGTGTAGAGAAAGGATATTTTTGTGTAGATATCAAAGGCCAGCCCTTTGTAGCAGCAGTATGGCCAGGAAAGGTACATTTTCCCGACTTTTTAAATAATGAATCTAGGCTATGGTTTGGGAAGAAATATGGAAAGCTAATTGACTGTGGATTAGAAGGATTTTGGAATGATATGAATGAGCCAGCTATCTTCTATACAAATAGGGGAATAGAACAGGCTATAGAAGAAGCTAAAAATGCGGAAGGCAAGAACTTAAATATAGACAGCTTCTTTGGTCTTAAAGATGAATTTAGAAATATCTCCAATAATATAGAAGACTATAAGTCTTTCTACCATAATATAGATGGAAAATTAGTAAACCACTATGATGTTCACAATCTATATGGATACAATATGACTAGATCTGCTGATGAAGGTTTTAAAGAAATATATCCTAATAAGAGATTTTTATTGATATCCAGATCTTCCTATATAGGAATGCATAGATATTCAGGAATATGGACTGGGGACAACCATTCTTGGTGGGAACATATACTATTGAATATAAAGATGATGCCTTCATTAAATATGTGCGGATTTTTATACTCTGGAGCAGATACAGGGGGATTTAGCGGTGATATCAATGGAGAACTTGCTATAAGATGGACTCAGTTCAGCATATTTACACCACTATTTAGAAACCATTCTGCCAAAGGTACAAGACATCAAGAACCCTTTGCCTTTGATGAAGAAAGTAATTTAAATATGAAGGAGGCTATAAAGCTTAGATATGGACTTATACCTTATATTTATTCTGAATATATGAAGGCAATTATAAATAAGGATATTTACTTTGCACCAATTTCCTTTGAATACAATGATGAATATTCAAGAAGGGTGGAAGACCAACTTTTAGTTGGAGATTCACTTATGATTAGCCCTATTTATGAAGAAAATAGTAGAGGAAGATATATATGGCTGCCAGAGGATATGCTACTATGGAAAGCTAAGGATTATAGTGAAAGAAAGTATGAAGTCATAGAAAAGGGTCATAGATATTTAAATATTGATATAGATGAAATACCTATATTTATTAAGAAAAATAGAGTATTGGTACTAGGAAAACATGCCAATACTGTTGACAATATAGATAATCAAGAGCTAGTAGTCATAGCTTTTGTAGAAGACAAAGCTAGCTATACTTATTATGATGATGACGGAAAATCCTTAGACTATAGGGATGGAATATATTCAAAGCTAATCATTGAAATTGAAAAGAGAGAAAATGACTACAATATAAATGTAAAAAGCCATGGAAATAAGGAAATTAAGAGATTAAAACTAGAGATAGTAGATAGAGAAGGAAAAGTAACTAAGAAGACTGTTAATATTCAATAAAGGAGAAGGAATATGACTGAAAGAAGTAGCGGAATACTAATGCATATTACATCTTTGCCAAGTCCCTATGGTATTGGCACCTTTGGAAGGGAAGCTTATAGATTTGTAGATTTTTTAGAAAAGGCAGGACAAAGCTACTGGCAAGTACTGCCTCTAGGCCTAACTGGCTATGGAGATTCTCCTTATCAATCTTTTTCATCCTTTGCTGGAAATCCTTATTTCATAGATTTAGAGCTTTTAACGGAGGAAGGATTTCTTAAAAAAACTGATTATCAAGATTTAGATTTTGGCAATGATGATGAAAAGGTTGACTATAAAAAGATATTTCAAAACAAGATGCCTGTTTTAAAGATTGCCTATAAAAGGGGAAGGGGAAAGTATATAGAAGAAATAAAATCATTTCGAGAAAAAAATAAAGACTGGATTGAAGATTTTGCTCTATATATGGCTGTGAAAAAAGAATTTGATTTAAAATCTTGGCAAGAATGGGATGAAGATATTAAATTGAGAAAAGAGCCTGCAGTAGCCTATTATAGAGAGAAGCTAGAAGATGAAATAGACTACTGGATATTTTTACAACATATGTTTGCCAGACAATGGAAAAAGCTTAAATCCTATGCCAATAACAAAGGGATTAAGATAATTGGAGATATACCCATATATGTAGCTCCAGATAGTGCAGATACTTGGGCAAATAGTGAACTATTTTTATTAGACCAAAATAAGAAACCTATTGTAGTAGGAGGCTGTCCTCCAGATGCTTTTTCAAGTACTGGTCAGCTGTGGGGGAACCCCATGTATAATTGGAAACTATTAGAAGAGAGAGGATTTGAATGGTGGATTAGAAGAATTGAAAATAATATGGAACTATTTAATGTAACAAGGATAGACCATTTTAGAGGTTTTGAATCCTATTGGGAAGTACCATTTGGAGAAGAGACTGCAATTAATGGCAGATGGAGAAAAGGACCAGGAATGAAACTATTTAATGCAATTAACAATAGACTAGGTAAGATAGATATTATTGCTGAAGATCTAGGGTTTTTAACTGAAGAAGTAGTAAGGCTTAGAGAAGAAACAGGATATCCTGGTATGAAGGTACTCCAGTTTGCCTTCGATACAAGGGAGGAAAGCGACTATCTACCCCACAACTATGATAGAAACTGTGTTGTATATACTGGAACCCATGATAATGATACAGTAGGTGGATGGCTGAAAAACGCTGAAATCTCAGATGTAGAACATGCTATTAAATACCTAAGATTAAATGAAGATGAAGGCTACCATTGGGGATTTATTAGAGGAGCTTGGAGTTCAGTAGCCAATCTTTCAATAGCCCAAATGCAAGATTTTTTAGGTCTGGGAAGTGAAGCTAGGATGAATATACCTTCAACAATAGGTGGAAACTGGCAATGGCAGATGAAAAGTGAATACTTGACCAATGAATTAGCTGAAAAAATTCATGATATAACTAAGCTATATGGGAGGTAGAAAATTTGTTTGATAAGGTAAAGTTTAAAGAGACAGTGGAAACTATATTGAAAGTAGACTATGGCAAGACTATTGAAAATGCTGAAGAATATGAAAAATACAATGGCATATCTAAGGCAATAATGGAGCTAATATCTGATAACTGGAATGCAACGGAAAAACTATATTCAAATGGTAAACAAGCCTATTATTTTTCAGCAGAATACCTAATGGGAAGGGCTTTAGGAAATAATCTATTAAACTTAGGTATCTATGAAGAAGTGAAAGATACTCTAAAAGAGTTAAATATAGATATAAATAATATAGAAGAAATAGAAGAAGATGCAGGCCTAGGCAACGGAGGATTGGGAAGACTTGCAGCTTGTTTTATGGACTCAGCTGCAACTATGAACCTACCCCTTACTGGTTATGGAATTAGATACGAATATGGAATATTTGAGCAGAAGTTTGAAGATGGTTTTCAAATAGAAAGGGGAGACAATTGGCAAAGATATGGAGATCCTTGGTCTATTAGAAGGACTGAAGATACAGTTATAGTAGAATTTGGAGATGGAAAGATAAAGGCTATTCCCTATGATATGCCTATTGTAGGATATAATACTAAAAATATAAATACTCTAAGGCTTTGGAAAGCAGAATCTATAGAAGAGTTTGACTTTCAACTGTTCAATGATCAGAAATATGACGAATCAGTGAAAGAGAAAAACAGAGCAGAAGATATATCCAGAGTTCTATACCCCAATGATTCCAATGAAGAAGGGAAGATGCTCAGGCTTAAACAACAGTACTTCTTTGTATCAGCTTCCTTAAAGGATTTATTAAGGAAATATAAAAGTAGATTTGAAAAGGATTTTAGCAAGTTCTCAGAGTACCATGCTATACAGCTTAATGACACTCATCCAGTAGTGGCAATACCTGAACTAATGAGAATATTAGTAGATGAGGAGAATATAGCATGGGAAGAAGCTTGGAATATAGTTGAAAATACTTTCTCCTATACAAACCATACAATATTGGCTGAAGCATTGGAACAGTGGGATATAGAACTATTTAAAAAAGTACTTCCAAGAATATATGAAATAGTTGAAGAAATAGATAAAAGATTTATATTAGAACTAAAAGAAAAAAATTATTCCCATGAGAAAATAGAGGATATGAGAATAATATCTAACAATACAATTAAAATGGCTTGGCTGGGAATTCATGGTACCCATACGATTAATGGAGTAGCACAACTTCATACAGATATATTGAAAAACAAAGAGCTAAAGGATTGGAACAAGCTCTATCCAGAAAAATTTCAAAACAAGACTAATGGCATCACCCCTAGAAGATGGATAGCCCTATGTAATAGAGAATTAACAGAGATGATAACAGAACTACTTGGTACAGAAGAATGGATAACAGATCTATCTATGTTAAATAAATTGGAAAAATATATAGATGATGAACAAGTTTTAAAGAGGTTATTGGCCATAAAAATGGAGAAGAAGGAAGAGCTATCAGACTATATATTTAAAAAAGAAGGAATAGAGATAGATCCAAATTCCATATTCGATATTCAAATAAAAAGACTCCATGAATATAAAAGGCAACTTCTAAATGCTTTCCACGTATTAGACTTGTACTACAGGCTTAAAGAAGACCCTAATATGGATATACTACCAAGAACCTTCATATTTGGAGCAAAGGCAGCTCCAGGATACTTTAGAGCTAAGGGAATAATAAAATATATAAATGAAATAGCCAAATTGGTAAACAATGATCCAGACATAGATGGCAAGATTAAAGTATTATTTGTTCAAAACTACAATGTATCCTATGCAGAAAAACTATTCCCTGCTGCAGATATATCAGAACAAATATCTACTGCTGGCAAGGAAGCTTCAGGTACTGGAAATATGAAATTCATGCTAAATGGTACTTCTACACTGGGAACCTATGACGGAGCAAATGTAGAGATAGTAAAAGAAGCAGGAGAAGAGAATAACTTCATATTTGGTGCTAGAGTAGAAGAATTGGAAGAGATTGGAGGAAGCTACAATCCAATAGAATACTATGAAAGTGTTCCAGGGTTAAAGAGGGTAGTAGACACTTTAATAGATGGAACCTTTGATGATGGTGGCACAGGTATGTTTAAGGAGCTATATGATTCTTTAACGATAGGTGCTCATTGGCATAGAGCAGATAATTACTTTATATTTAGAGATTTTGACCAATATAGAGAGGTCCATAAGAAAGTCGATAGGGCCTATAGAGATAGACTGGATTGGGCAAGAAAATGTTTAAAAAATATAGCCAACGCTGGAAAATTTTCTAGTGATAGAACTATATTAGAATATGGAAAGGAAATATGGCATATAGAAGCTAAAAAAATACAATAAATATACGAGGATGGTACTTTATATGGCAATGCAAGCCATTTAAAATGCTCAAACGATCAGGTAGTGTAAATAAATCCGTGCTTAAGTGAAAATAAATGCTCTTTTCTGGCAAGAATTAAAATAAGAATAAAAACCAGAAAGGAGCATTTTTATGAGTACATTACCAAAAGAAGTACTAAGAGAGATGATTAATGATGGAAATTTAAAACTAATTAATCTTCCATAAGCATTGTTATAGCTTTTCCAGTTACAACTAATTCATCTTTTTGATTGTAAATTTCAGTCTTTAATATAATTCGCTTTTTTTCATCAATTTTTTCAATAACTTCTGCTTTAGCAGTAATAGTATCGCCAATAAAAGTAGGTTTAATAAACTTTGCTTCTTGAGAAAGGTATAGGGCATTGACTCCAGGAATACAGACTCCTACTATTGTAGAGAAGAATGAAGCTACTAACATTCCATGGACTACACGCTGACCAAACATGCTTCTTTCTGCATACTCTTTGTTCACATGGAGAGGGTTAAAATCTGCTATAATTCCTGCATAGTTAACTACATCTGTTTCAGTAATAGTTTTAGTTATTTCTGCAGTATCGCCAATTTTGACCTCATCGTAAGACCTTTCATTTAATAATGTCATATGTGCCATTTTAAAATTCCTCCTTTTTGTTTATAATAATTAAAGCCCTATAGAGAGAGTTATCTCTATAGGGCTTTAATTTATATTTCTTCTAATATACTATCTGCATCATCTATTGCATCCATTATTGCTGGGATTATTTCATAGAGATCTCCTACTATACTATAGTGAGCTATATTAAATATAGGAGCATCAGGATTTTTATTGATTGCAATTATACAATCTGATTCTGACATTCCAGCTTGATGTTGTATAGCACCTGAAATTCCACAAGCAATATATAGTTTTGGTCTAACAGTAGTTCCAGTTTGACCTACTTGGTGAGAAGAGTCTATCCATCCATTGTCTACTGCAGCTCTAGAAGAACCGACTACTCCACCTAATTTCTTAGCAAATTCCTCAATAAGTTTAAAGCCTTCTGCATCTCCTAAACCTCTACCACCGGATACTACAATTGAGGCATCTATCAGGCCAGCTTCTTTCTTTTCAGATTTAATTACTTCTAATACTTTTGCAACTATATCTTCATCTTTAATATTTGGCACTATATTTTCAATATTTCCATTCCTATCAGGATTATATTTAGCTTTTTTCATAACACCTGGTCTTACAGTAGACATTTGAGGACGATTCTTAGGACAAACAATTGTTGCCATAAGATTTCCACCAAAAGCAGGTCTAGTTTGAAGAAGTTTTCCATCAGTTTCATCTATTTCAAGCCTTGTACAATCTGCAGTAAGTCCAGTACCTATACGACTAGCCATTCTTGGACCTAAATCTCTACCAATAGTTGTAGCACCTATCAATACTATTTCGGGCTTTCTTTCTTTTACAAGGTCAACTATTACTTTAGTATATCCATCTGTTGTATAGACTTTTAATAATTCATGGTCTACCTTCAATACATTGTCAGCACCATATTTTATAAGTTCTTCTGCTGCTTCGTCCATATTATGACCTAGAAGTACAGCAGTTAGATTCACGTTTAATTTATCAGCTAACTTTCTACCTTCTCCTAAAAGTTCAAGAGCTATATTAAGCACCTTTCCATCTCTTTGTTCTGCTATGATCCAAACATCTTTATATTCATCTAAATTAATACCTTGATTAACTTTAGCTTTAGACATTCCTTTCCCTCCTTACAATATATGTCTTTCTTTCATGCGAACTAAAAATTCTCTTGCCTTATCTTGAGGAGTTTCACCTTCTAATACTTCACCTTCAAATTTTCTTGTAGGAACAAAGGTTTTATATACATTAGTTGGAGAGCCTTTAAGGCCTATTTGCGTTAAATCAACAGTTAAATCATCAACTGTCCACTCTATTATTTCAGTCTTATTTGCTTTTTGGAATATACCCCATGTAGACATATATCTAGGAGTATTTAAATCTTTAATAGCTGTAAGTAGCACAGGCATTTTAGATTCAACTACAAAATATCCATCTTCAATACTTCTATGGGCAATTACCTTATTATTTTCTGGATCTACTTTTAGATTTGATACATAGGTTATTTGAGGAAGACCTAAAAACTCAGCAATTTCAGGGCCAACTTGAGCTGTATCCCCGTCAATAGCCTGTCTACCGCAAAATACTATATCATAGTCTCCTATTTTATCTAAAGCAGCTGATAGTATGGTGGCTGTAGCCCAAGTATCAGAACCAGCAAATGCTCTATCGGTTAAAAGAATAGCTTCATCTGCTCCCATGGCAAGGGCTTCTTTTAAAGCTTCTTTAGCTTGAGGAGGTCCCATAGTTAGTACAGTTACATGAACATTTTCATGTTCATCTTTTATTCTAAGTGCTTCTTCTAGTGCATTTTTATCGTCAGGGTTAATTATACTGGGAACACCTTCCCTTATTAATGTACCAGTTTCATGATTTATTTTTACTTCATTAGTATCTGGAACTTGTTTTACACAAACTACAATTTTCATTTTTAAACCTCCTTAATCTATCTAGTAATTTGAGAAGCAATAACAATCTTCATAATTTCAGAAGTACCTTCATATATTTCAGTTATTTTAGCATCTCTCATCATTCTTTCAAGTGGATAATCTTTCATAAATCCATATCCACCATGCATTTGTACAGCTTTGTGAGTAACATACATAGCGGTTTCAGAACCAATAAGTTTTGCAGTGGCAGCTTCCTTAGTGAATGGCTTTCCAGTTTGTTCAAGATAAGAAGCATGATATATCAACCATCTTGATGCTTCTATTCTAGAATGCATATCAGCAAGATACCATTGAAGCCCTTGGAATTTAATAAGAGGCTTTCCAAATTGTTCCCTTTCTTTTAAATATTTAATAGTTTCTTCAAGAGCTCCTTCAGCTAATCCTAATGCTTGGGAAGCCATACCTATTCTTCCGCTATCTAAACCAACCATAGCTAATTTAAAACCTTGACCTTCTTTTCCAAGAAGATTTTCTTTTGGAATACGGCAGTTTTCAAATATAAGTTCTGCAGTAGAAGAAGCACAAATACCCATTTTATCTTCTATTTTACCTATACTGAAACCAGGAGTATCTTTTTCAACTATGAAAGCAGACATACCTCTAGTCCCAGCGGATTTGTCAGTCATAGCAAGTATAACGTATGTGTCAGCTTCTCCGCCGTTAGTTATAAAGCATTTAGAACCATTTAATATATATTCATCTCCATCTAATACAGCTGTAGTTTGAACATTTGAAGCATCAGATCCAGCATTTGGTTCAGTTAGTGCAAAAGCGCCAATATGTTCGCCACTAGTTAATTTGGCAACATATTTTTCTTTTTGTTCCTTAGTTCCAAATTTTAATATAAGGTTTATAGGAAGATAGTGGACAGAAACTATAGCAGCAGTAGCACCACATTTCTTGGCTATTTCTTCTATTACTATATTCTTAGAGATTGTATCTCCACCAGCTCCACCATATTCTACAGGGAAAGGTATAGCCAAAAAACCATTCTTTCCTAATTTTTTTATTGTTTCTCTAGGGAATCTATGTTCTCTGTCAATTTCTTCAGCAATAGGTTCAATTTCATTTTGAACAAATTCCTCTATAGATTGT
Source organism: Anaerosalibacter massiliensis (assembly GCF_024623155.1). Taxonomy (NCBI): domain Bacteria; kingdom Bacillati; phylum Bacillota; class Tissierellia; order Tissierellales; family Sporanaerobacteraceae; genus Anaerosalibacter; species Anaerosalibacter massiliensis. The sequence continues at coordinate 56,156 of NZ_JANJZL010000006.1, read as the reverse complement.
TTAACCATATTTTGCTCATTAGTAAAATCAAAATTCATCAAAATACCTCCTTGTCTTTATTTTAAAATTATAGTTATTATTTATATTTACTCACGTTAATTAAACTTATGTCTTAGAAAGAGAGGCCCATTGGTTTATCAATAAATATTCTTTCATCCATCAATTTTATTTCATCTGCAATTAGTGGTTTAAATTCCATATAAGGCAGAATATCTTTTTCAATATCAATTCCTGGAGCAATTTCTGTTAACATGATTCCTTTTTCTGTTAATTTAAATACTGCTCTTTCAGTAATATAAAGAACTTCTTGCCCTGTTTCAGAAGCATATTCTGCAGAAAAAGTAACTTGCTCTATTTCATTTTTAAATTTCACTTCATTTCCTTCATTTGCAATAATTAGTTTGCCATCTTTCATTTCAGTCTTAAGTCCTCTGGCAGTAAATGTTCCAGTGAAACATACTTTTTTAGAATTTTGAGAAATATTTATAAATCCGCCAGGTCCAACAACTTTACCTCCAAATTTTGATACATTCACATTTCCTTGTGCGTCAATCTCAGCAGCACCTAAGAATGTAATGTCAATGCCACCTCCATCATAGACATCAAATATATCTGGCTGTTTATAGATAGATTCTGGATTTACAGTTGCTCCAATTCCTATACCTCCTACTGGAACTCCGCCTAATGCACCAGATTCTATGGAAAGAGTAATATCATTGGATAGTCCTTCTTCTGCTGCTACTGCTGCAACTGCATCAGGAATTCCAATTCCCAAATTAATTAAGCAATTTTTCTTAAGCTCAAGAGCTCCTCTCCTACCACAAACCTTTCTGTGGTTCAATTTCATAGGTTCAATTTCATCTAAAGGTATTTTATGTTCACCAGATAATTCAGGTCTATAGTCTTCAGAAACCCAAACTTGCAAATTATTTTCCTTCTTTCCAACAACTACATAATCTACCATAAAACCATGTACTTTTACATCTGCAGCTTTTAAAGTTCCTGCTTCCACTAATTGTTCTACCTGTGCAATAACTATGCCACCCGAATTTCTTGTAGCATTTGCCATTTCAAGTTGATCTGAAAAAACAGCTTCTTTTTCTAAAGAAATATTTCCTTGAGTATCACCTATAGAGCCTTTAATAAAGCATATGTCTATAGGGAATGATTTATATAGTAAATAATCTTTTCCATCAATATCAATTAAGGATACTACTTCTTCACCAGAATCAATAGCCGCTTGATTAGCTTTACAGCCTTCAAGTCTAGGGTCTGCATAAGTTTTTAATCCAACATGTGTTAATACTCCGGGCTTTTTACCTGAAATTGCTCTCAATAGATGGGCTGTTACACCTTGTGGAATCATATACGCTGCAATTTTATTTTCAACAACTAATTTATTTAATTCAGGTTCTAAGCCAATATGTGCACATATTAATTTTTTAGATAATCCTTCTGCACCTAGATGATTTGCTCCTCTAGATTTTCCATCCCCTACTGCAGCACAGTGAAATAATGTTAGGTCTTTTGGAGATTGTTCTTTTTCATATCTTTCTTTTAATCCAATTAACAATTCTTCTGGGACTCCAGATCCTACAAAACCACCAATTCCTAATGTCATATTATCTTTTACTAATGATACAGCATATTTTGCTGAAACTACTTTACTCATTTGCCATCCTCCTCATCTATTTATATTAAAAACTTTTATTTATGGTAAATTTGGAAATAGTGAAAACAATATTATAGCTACAACAGAGCCTACTATTGGCGTAATAACTGTTAACCAGAAAACAGGCTTATATGCATCTTTATGGCTTTCATTACATAAACCATTTGTTACAGTTACAATATAGCCATTGTGAGGCAATGAATCTAACGCTGAAGAAGAAATACTCATAGTTCTATGCAAAGCAGCTGCTACTGCACCTTTTGCTATATACACAGGACCTAAAAGAGGTGCAGCTATTCCTAATCCACCAGATGCAGAACCACATATACCAGCAATTACAGTAGTACCTAATGCAGCACTAGCATAATAAGGACCTGGCATGTTCACCATAGCATCTACAATAACAGGGAAAGCTAATGTTTTTTGGACAACAGCACCAAAACCTACTACTGCACAAGTGTTTGCAATTGATGAAACAGATGTTATACAAGCTTCTCCTAAATTGTGTACAATCTTTGAATTGTCTTGATATTTATTAAGTAGAATTATAACTAGAATAGACCCGAAGAACACTCCTGCTTCTAATGGCAATAGTGGTTCTCCATTAACTTTTATATTAATCATAAGTATAGTTAAGATTAGTGGTAGAAGGGCTAATAGTCCATTTGGATATTCTTCATTATCTTTAAAATCATCTAATGGTTTTGCAACAAAGGTTTCTCCATTTTGCTGTGCTTTATTAACCATTTTTATTAGTACAATACAACCAACTACAAGGATAACAGCAGAGCTAATAAATCCCACTACAGTTCCAGCCATTAGATCTGTTCCTAAAGCAGCTGCAGGAACAGCGTTTTGAATCTGAGGTGCTCCTGGTGCTATCATAGCAAAGGTAGAACAGCCAAATGTCAAAGCAGCTGGAATAAATCTTCTTGGATAATTTGATTCTTTAAAAACCTCTAAAGCTATTGGGAATACTGCAAAACTTGCAACAAATACACTTACTCCACCATAGGAGATAATACCGCAAGCTAATGGAATAGAGATAATTGCCATTTTTGTACCAAATTTATCAACTATCATCTTAGCAATAGCCTTTGCTCCATTTGTTACTTCCATGGCTTTTCCCATGATTGTACCTGTTAAAAAAATCAAGAAATTATTCTGGAAAAAGGTTACAAATCCTGCCATATAGTCTTCTTTTAATGCTTCATATAAATTGATCTTTCCTGTTAGGGCAACAATAGCAGAACATAAAATGGCTACTACGAAAATATTAGTACCTCTCATAATAAGGATTGTCATTAAAGCTAAGGCAGCTATAATTCCTATCATACTGATTAACACAGAAACATTCATCTAAATCCCACCTATCCTTAATTTGTATTTTTTTAAACGTAATATATTTAACTTTATCAACCATTAAAGTATAGAAAAATCTATAACTTTGAAATTGTTTAAGTACAAGTTTTTGTTTACACCTTTGATATAAAGGTATAAGGAGCAAAAAATACATTATAGTCTTGGCCAAGACGAATGGTTATTTTATTAACAATCAACAACATTACTATTTTGCACAAACTGTGCCAAGGAGGTTAACTATGATAAAAAAATATCTATTTTTATGATAAAATACTACAAATTATAAGGATTTTTTAAAAAACAAAAATTGTATTATGAAGAAATATGAATTTTTCATTAAAAAAGTGTATAATTTTTAATAAACTGTAGATAAATATATACAATACACACATAAATCTTCTATATTTAAGAAAATTAAATACTTTCAATTTTTTAAAAAAGAGATAAATTGCAGAAATCAAAAAAACTGTATAAAAAATGCTACACTATTATTTCACAAAGTTTTGAGATAAAAAAGCAATAGAATATGTTAAAATTTTACTAAATAAAAAACAGGCTAATAAATTATTAACCTGTTTTTTTATTATTTTATTTATTTTTAAACTTTGGCTCTCTTTTTTCGAGGAATGCAGTCATTCCTTCATCTTTATCTTCAGTTGCAAAACAAAGTGCAGCCAAATCCTTTTCTAGTTCAAGTCCTGTATATAGATCTGTTTCAATTCCTCTATCTATTGCTAATTTAGAATATTTTATGGCTAATGGAGCTTTAGATATGATTGTTCCCATCATTTTTAATGATTCTTCTAGTAATTTATCTTGTGGAACAACTAAATTAACTAATCCTATGGATTTAGCTTCATCAGCTTTTATGAATTTTCCAGTGTAGATAAGTTCTTTTGAAATACCTTTACCTACGAGTCTAGTTAATCTTTGGGTACCTCCAAAGCATGGAATAACACCTAGATTTACTTCTGGTTGGCCAAAGACAGCTTTTTCAGAAGCAATTCTAATATCACAAGCCATGGAAAGTTCACATCCACCACCAAGAGCATATCCATTTACAGCAGCAATAACTGGTATATTAAGTGACTCTAACCTATTAAAGACGTTTTGAGCAAAATGGGCATAATTTCTGCCTTCTTCAGATTTGTAAGGTTCCATTTGCTCTATGTCGGCTCCTGCAACAAAAGCCTTACTTTCTCCACCAGTAACAATCATACCAAGGATCTCATTATTTGACTCCACATAAGATATAGCTGAATCTAATTCTTTTAATGTATCATTATTTAAAGCATTGAGAACTTCAGGTCTGTTAAAAGAAAGGATTAAAATATTATCTTTTTCTTCTAAAATTAAATTTTTAAATTCCATAAAAACTCCTCCTTATATTAAAATCAAATTCTATTGTTAAATAATAAGCAAAATATATTCCAAGATTTTATAGTACAATTAAAATTAATATTTTTTGAATTTTGACAAAAATATTATGGTAAATTATAATTTAAGGTATAAGTCTAATAAATATGATGTTTGGAGCCTTATAAAATCTATAAGGAGGTAAAGTATGGAAAGTAAAATGTATGAAGACTATGAAAATTATAAACTTCTCTTTGATGAAATATTGGATATGACGGAAGACGGCTTTGTTGTTACAGATATAGATGGAACTATATTGGAAATGAATAAATCTTATTGTGATTTCCTTGGAACAACCAAAGAAGAGGCTATTGGCAAACATATAGGAAAATTCATTAAAAATACAAAGATGCCAGAAATTGCAGCCACAGGGAAGAAAGAAGTGGATGTAATCCATGAATTTGCAAATAAGGAAAAGATCCAAGGGGATGATTTTCTATTAGTAACTAGAGCACCAGTTAAGAGAAATGGAAAAGTAATTGCTGCAGTTGCACAAGTAAAATTTAGATTCCATACTATTAAACTAGCAGAAAAATTAAGGGTACAGGATCAAGAGCTAAAATATTATAGAGATGAACTTAGAAGATTAGGAGAAGATAAATTTTCAGATGATAAAATAATAGGAAATAGTAAAGAATTCGAAAAAACAAAAAGATTAGCTGAAAAAGCTTCGAATAATAATTTACCTGTACTAATAACTGGTGAAACAGGAACAGGAAAGGAAGTATTTGCTAACTATATACATTATGCATCTGATAGAAAAGACAAGCCTCTTATAAGTATAAATTGTGCTGCTATTCCAGAAGAACTTTTAGAATCTGAACTTTTTGGCTATGAAGAAGGAGCTTTTACAGGAGCTAAAAAAGGAGGAAAAAAGGGAAAATTCCAATTAGCTAATGGTGGAACTATATTTTTAGATGAAATAGGAGATATGCCAATGCATATGCAAGCTAAACTCTTAAGAGTTCTTCAAGAAAATGAAGTTGAAAGAATTGGTGGTTACAAACCTACACCTATAGATGTAAGGGTTATATCTGCAACAAATCAAGATTTAAAAAAACTTGTAGAGAAGAAAAAATTTAGAGAAGATTTATATTATAGACTTAATGTAATAAATGTTCATATACCTCCTCTAAGGCAAAGACCTGAAGATATAGAGCTTTTCGTTAATAAATTTTTAGATGAATTAAATAGAAAATATAAGACAAATACAAGTATTAGTCCAAAAGCTATGGAGCTTTTAAAAAATCATACTTGGCCTGGAAATGTAAGAGAATTGAAAAATGTAGTAGAAAGTGCCTATGCTCTAGGAGATAATGAAATGGTAGGTATAAAACAATTGTCATCAGATATTATAACTTCAGGTAAAAAACTTTCAAGTGGTTTTAAAGGAAATGATTTAGATCTCATTATAAATGAATTTGAAAAAGAAATCATACTAGATTACTTAGTCAAAAATGATTATAATGTTTCTAAAACAGCAAATGAACTAGGAATTCATAGAACTACATTATATAATAAATTTAAAAAATTAAATATAAAAATATCTAAAGATATAAAAATAGAATAATGTGCCACTGGGGAATTTTGTTTGGAACATTTGGCATATTTTAAAAATCAGGAAAGGAGCTTTTATTAGCTTTTTTTCTGATTTTTTTATAGACATATTGACAATGGAAAGATATGTTGATAGTATTTACATAAAAGGACAGAAGATAACAACATATAACAGATAAATATATAGCGAAGAATAGAAGTAGTTAGAGAGGTGATATTTTGTTAAAAGCCGAAAGACTTGACAAGATACTAGAAATGTTCAACGAAAATAATGTTATTAAGATATCTGAAATAAGCAAATTACTTGATGTAAGTGAAATGACTGTAAGAAGAGACTTGAAGATATTAGAAGAACGTGGACATGTGATTTGTATTCATGGTGGAGCTAAAAAGAAAGAATTCAATATGTTTAGAGAACTATCTCATAATGAGAAAAAGTATATAATGGTTGAAGAAAAGAAACATATTGCAGAAATGGCTGCTAGTTTAATAGAAGAAAATGATATTGTATTTATTGGTCCAGGTACTACTAACGAATTTATATATGATTATCTCAATGTTTCTTATGCAAAGATAATTACAAATTCTATATCAATCTTTTCAAAATTTGCTAATGACAACCGTTTTGAGTTAATTCTTGTTGGGGGGAGAATACGTTCCAGAACAGGTGCATTTGTTGGGAGTTTTGCTAATGAAATGTTATCAAGGATAAAGGTAAAGCTAGCTTTTGTAGGAACAAATGGAATTTCTGAGAATTATCTTACTAACTCTAATGAGGAAGAAGGAGTATGCCAAAAGATTATTTTAAATAATGCTAATGAAAGATATATTTTATGTGACAATAGTAAGTTTAACAAAGAGGATTTTTATAGATTTTATAAATTAGAAGATGTAACAGCTATAATTACAGATGATAAGATTAATCCTAGCATTAAGAAAAAGTATGAACAATATGTTAAGATAATTAATTGAAAAAAGGGGGAAAAAAATGGATATTGTATCAACAAAAGAAATGCTTTTAGATGCAAAAAAGAATAGCTATGCTATTCCAGCTTTTAATATTCACAATTTAGAAACTATGCAAGCTGTATTAGAAGGTGCATGGGAAATGAAATCACCAATAATTATAGCAACTACTCCAGGAACTGTTAATTATGCAGGATTAGATTTTTTAGTTGGTATGGCAAAAGCAGGGGCTAAAAATTTTAATATTCCTATTGCAATTCATCTAGATCATTGTAGTGATGTGGATTTTATAAAGAAATGTATTTTAGCAGGCTATAAATCTGTAATGATAGATGCTTCCTTAAAGGACTATGAAGAAAATATTAGATTGACAAGAGAGATAGTAAATTTTGCCCAAAAGTATGGTGCAACTGTAGAATCAGAGTTAGGAGTAGTTGGTGGTCAAGAAGATGAAAGAAAAGTAGATGAAAAAGATGTACTATATACTGATCCTAATGTAGCTCTAGATTTTATAGAAAAAACAGAAATTGATTCTTTGGCAATAGCTATAGGAACAGCTCATGGAGTATATAAATTAGAGCCAAAACTTGACATAGATAGATTAGAAGAAATACGTAATAAAGTTTATGTTCCATTGGTTCTTCATGGTGCATCAGGGGTTCCAGAAAAAAGTGTAATAGAAGCTATAGAACATGGAATTTGCAAAATAAATATTAGTACTGAGTTAAAGATGGCTTTTATTAAAAATATTAGAAAATATTTATCAGAAAATCCATCTGCAAATGATCCACGAAATTATCTAACACCTGGTAAAGAAGCTATTAAAAAAGTTGTAATAGATAAGATTAAAATTTGTGGGTGTGAAAACAGGGCATAATTTGGAGGTGTATTATTTGATATTAACTATAACATTAAATCCTTCTATAGATAGAAGGTATTATGTTAAGGGATTTAAAAAGGACAAAGTTTTTAGAGCAGAGAATGTTCAGTATACTCCTGGCGGCAAGGGATTAAATGTAACTAGAGTAATTAAGACATTTAGTGATTCTCTAATAGCTACTGGTTTTATAGGTGGCAAAAGTGGTTCTTTCATAGAGGAAAAATTAGATGAGCTAAATATTAATCACAATTTTCTTTCTGTTAATGGGGAAACAAGAAGTTGCTTGGCTATTCACTCAGATGATGGAAGTCAAACTGAAATACTAGAAAAGGGGCCAGTTATATCTAACGAAGAAATATCAAATTTTAATCATTTATATAATGAACTAATAAGGGAAAGTGAAATAATTTGTGCTTCAGGAAGTTTACCTCAGGGGTTGCCACTAGAAACATATAAAGATCTGATATCTGTAGCTAAGTCTCAAAATAAAAAGTTTATACTTGATACCAGTGGAGATGCTTTGAAATTAGGCATGGAAGCTTCACCTTTTTTAATTAAGCCAAATAAAGATGAATTAGAGAAGCTTGTAGGACATGTTATAACTTCTAATGATGAGATAGTTAAAGCTGCAAAGTGTTTATTAGAAAATGACATTGAAATAGTCGTTGTTTCCCTTGGTAGAGAAGGTGCAATAGTTTTTAATAAAGGCTATGCCTATAAAATAAATGTACCAAGTGTGAAAACTGTAAATTCTGTAGGCTCTGGAGACTCTATGATTGCAGGATTCGCTATTTCATTAATGGAAGGATATGATTTTGAATATATGTTGAAAGTAGCAGCAGCTTGTGGTGCAGCTAATGCCATGGAGGAAGAAACAGGTAAGGTAAATATAAATAATGTTAGAAATATTATTAATGGAATAAATATTACAAAATTGAAAATATAATATTATCTTCTAAAAGAATCAAAATATATCGTCTATGTTTTTTAACTTTATACAAAATAGATATGAAGTTAAGAGATATAGGCGATATATTTTTTGTATAATTTCATTATATAACAAAATCAAAAATAATAATACATTGATGAAGGGCTTAAAATTAGCCGGTAAAGAATAAATTATGAGTGATATATTAAAAACATGTTGACAAATAGTGAGCATATTGATATTATTAACATAAGATAACAAAACACAACAATATATATCAATATAAAATAGTTTTATAGAGGAGTGGATTTACTTGAAAGTTATTATTGGTTCTGATGTTAAAGGTTTTAAGTTAAAAGAACATTTGATAAAATTTCTGAACTCAAAAGATTATAAAGTTGTAGATGTGTCGCCAGACCCTAATCTAAACTTTGTTGAGTCAGCTAAATTAGTAAGCGAGGAAGTTTTAAAAGAAGAAGATAACTTCGGGATTGTAATTGATGAATATGGTGCAGGTTCTTTTATGGTTGCTAATAAAATAAAGGGTATTATTTGTGCAGAAGTATCTGATGAACATTCTGCTCATATGACAAAAGAACATAATAATACTAAAATTATTTCTCTAGGCTCTGGCATAATTGGGAAAACACTTGCAGAAAACATAGTTATGAACTTCTTAAATAATGAGTATAGTGGTGGAAGACATCAAATAAGAATAGATATGTTAAATAGATTGGCATAGGAGTGATGAATATGAAGATTTCTATTGGATGTGACCATATTGTAACAGATATTAAAAATCATATTGTCGAATACTTAGAAGCTAAAGGACATGAAGTAATTGATAATGGAACTTATGATCATATAAGAACTCATTATCCTATATATGGAAAAAAGACTGCTGAAAGAGTAATAAATAAAGAGGCAGATCTTGGTATTGTGATTTGCGGAACTGGTGTAGGGATTACAACATCAGTTAATAAAATAAAAGGGATTAGAGCAGCTTTAGTAAGAGATATAACTACTGCTAAATATTCTAAAGAAGAATTAAATGCGAATATTATTGGCATTGGCGGAAGAATTACAGGTATAGGGTTGATGGAAGAAATTATAGATACATTTATATCTACTGAGTATAAAGAGACAGAAGAAAATAAAGAACTTATTAAATCTATTGATGACATGATAGAAGATGATAGCTATATAAATGATGAGCATCTCTTCGATGATCTTCTTGAAAAATGGGATAGAGGTTATTATCATGACTAGGAGGGAAGGATATGGTAAAAGAATATGAAGATACTGCAATGATAGCATTAGAGATTATTGCTAATGCTGGAGAAGCTAGGACATATTTTTTAAATGCATTAAAGGAAGCTGAAAATAATAATTTTGAGGAAGCAGAAAGGTTAATTGAAAATGGTAATAAATGTATTGTAGATGCTCATAAAATCCAAACTAATATGATTCAAAGTGAAGCGAGGGGAGAGGCACAAGAAATAGGTTTTTTTATGGTCCATGCACAAGATCATTTAATGACTATCATGCTTTTAAGAGATATAATAAATAACTTTATTAGTTTATATAAGAGAACTAATAAAAGTTTATAATTTGATTCTTAGGAGGGATTTGGTGTGGATAAGATTATAAAAAGACTAGAAAAAAGAATGCCAGTATTTGAAAAGATTTCAAACAACCCGTATCTTATGGCTATTAGAGATGGTTTTATAAGTCTTTTACCGGTAATTTTGTTTTCTAGCTTATTTTTATTAGTGGCTTTTGTGCCGAATATTTTTGGACATTATTGGCCTGATAAAACTACAGATGTATTACTTAAAGCCTATAACTATTCTATGGGTATATTAGGTCTTTTAATGTCAGCAACTATAGCAAAGAGCTTGTCAGATAACTTTAATAGACGATTGCCAAAGTTGAATCAAATTAATTCGTTATCTGTAATGGTAGCGTCTATAATAGGTTTTTTATTGCTTAGTGTTGATTCAATTGAAGGTGGCTTTGGAACAGACTTTATTGGAACAAAGGGTTTATTGTCATCATTTGTAGCAGGTTTTATTGTACCTAATATTTATAAAATATGTGTAAAAAATAATATTACTATAAAAATGCCTAAAGAAGTACCCAGCCATATATCTCAAACTTTTGCTGATTTAATTCCAATGGCATTATCGATATTGGTATTTTGGGTAATTGATATTTTATTTAGATATACTACTAACACTGGATTTAGTGAATGGGTATTAGGAGTATTTCAGCCATTATTTACTGCTGCAGATAGTTATCTAGGGCTAGCTATTATATATGGTGCTATGGCTTTTTTCTGGTTTGTAGGTATTCATGGACCTTCAATTGTAGAGCCAGCAGTTTCAGCAATATACTTAGCCAATGTAGAGGCGAATTTTATGGCATTTCAAGCAGGTGAACATGCAACTAAGGTACTTTCACAGGGATCACAATATTTTGTAGCAACTATTGGAGGTACTGGAGCTACATTAATAATTACAATAATGTTTGCTTTTATGGCAAAGTCGAAACAGTTAAAAGCAGTGGGAAGAGCTTCATTAATTCCTGTAGCGTTCGGTATAAATGAACCAGTTTTATTTGGTGGTCCTTTAGTTTTAAATCCAATGTTTTTAATTCCGTTTATTGCAGCACCTATTGTAAATGTATGGTTATTAAAACTGTTTATTGATTTGGGAATGAATGGATTTGTTTATAATCTTCCTTGGACAACTCCAGGACCAATAGGATTAATTATGGGGACTGGATTTGCACCAATGTCATTTTTATTAGCACCATTATTACTTTTAGCAGATTTCCTAATATATTATCCTTTTATGAAAGCTTATGATACTCAACTAGTTGAAAAAGAAAAAACAAATGATATGGAAGAGGAAGTTAACAAAGAAAAAATTAATAAAGAAGCTACAGAAGTTATAGATGAAATGGATGAAATTACAAATAATGATTTAAATAAGTCAATTTCTGTATTAGTTATTTGTGCTAATGGTGCAACTAGTGGTATGTTAGCTAATGCCATAGGTAAAGGAGCAAATGAAAAGAATATGGATGTAAAAGCAATAGCAATGGCTTATGGCCAACATACAGATGTTGTAAATGACTTTGATTTAGTAGTATTGGCACCACAGATGGGCTCAAGATTAGAAGAAGTCAAGAAATCTGTTAGTAATTCGAAAACTAAAGTTGTTTCGACTTCAGGAAAAAAATATGTAGCATTAACAAGAGAACCTATAGATGCTTTAAATTATGTATTATGGAATTTAAAAAATGATTGATAAAGCAAAGGAGTAGTGATTATGAGAGCGTTTGATAGTAATTTTATATTTGGTGGGGCAACAGCAGCTTATCAAGCAGAAGGGGCTGTTAATATTGATGGAAGAGGTCCGTGTTATTGGGATGAATATTTACATAGGCCTGAAAGTAGATATAATGGAGATATAGCAAGCGATTTTTATCATAAATACAAGGAAGATTTACAGCTTTCAAAAGATTTTGGAGTAAATGGTATTAGAATTTCTATTGCATGGACAAGAATTATTCCTGATGGAAAAGGAGAAATAAACTTAAAGGGAATAGATTATTATAATAAATTGATAGATGAATGTTTAAAAAATGGTATAGAACCTTTTGTTACTTTACATCATTTTGATACTCCGCTACCACTTTATAAAGAAGGTGACTGGTTAAACAGAGAAAATATAGAACATTTTGTAAGGTTTGCAAGAGTATGTTTTGAAAACTTTGGAGATAGGGTTAAGAAATGGATTACCATAAATGAACCTTTAAGTTTAGCTTTAGGTCAATATGTAATAGGACATTTTCCACCAAATATTAGATATGATATTCCTAAGTCTGTGCAGGCTATGCACAATATGATGGTTGCACATTCTAAAGTGGTAGAGCTATATAAGTCTATGGATTTAAAGGGTGAAATTGGTATTGTTCATATATTACAATCTAAGTATCCTATTTCTGAATCAGAAGAAGATAAGAGGGCAGCTTATTTGGAAGATATATTGGCAAATAGATTTATGTTAGATGCATGTTTAGGTGGAGGCTACCAGGCTGAAACATTAAAAGTTGTACAAGATATTTTGAAAGCTAATAATGGAAGCCTAGAAATTGAACCAAATGATATGGAAATTATTAAATCTGCAGCAGGGAAAAACGATTTTTTAGGTGTAAATTATTATGCTAGTGATTTTCTTGCTCACTATGATGGAGAAACTGAAATAAGGCATAATGGTACAGGAGATAAGGGAACTTTGGTGTTTAGAATCAAAGGTATAGGTGAAAGAGTTATAAATAATGATATACCTGCTACTGATTGGGACTGGCCAATTTATCCAAAGGGATTATATGATATGTTAATGAGTATTAAAAATGATTATCCAAAATATAAGACTATATATGTAACAGAAAATGGTTTAGGATATAAGGATAATTTTGAAAATGGAAAGATATATGATGATGAGAGAATAGACTATGTTAAAAATCATATGGATGCAATTTTAGATGCTATAGAAGATGGAGTGAATGTACAAGGATATTTCATATGGTCTTTAATGGATTTATTGTCTTGGACAAATGGATTTAATAAAAGATATGGGTTGTTTTATGTAGATTATGATACACAGGATAGATATCCTAAAAAAAGTGCTTACTGGTGGAAAAAAGTTTCGGAAAATAAAAAATTGATAGATTCAAATGAAATTGATTATTAAATATAATAGTTAAAAAGCAGAGGAAATTCCTTGGTTACAGCGTATATCTTATAAAACTTTAACAATAATTTTTTAAAAAATAACCTCCAAGTGATAAAATAAATTTGTAGTATGCTAATTACAAATTAAAAAATCACAAGGAGGTTCTCTTTTAAAAAAATGGGGAAACTCTAATCAGAATTTACTGTTGACAAAATCTAATACTTATTATAATATGATATATAGAAAGTGGTACGTACCAGAATGAATAATATATAGAAGGTTGGTTTAAATGAAAAAGGTAAATAAAAAAAGTAGGATTCCTTTATATTATCAATTGATGGATATAATTGTTGAAATGATAGAGATAGAAAATTTAAAAGAGGATGATAAACTTCCTTCCGAAAGGGAATTGTGTGAACAGTATGATGTTAGCAGATCTACTGTTAGGCAGGCAATTCAAGAGTTAGAAAAAGAAGGTTACATATATAGAGAACATGGTAAAGGAACTTTTGTATCTCCTAAGAAATTAAAACAAGATTTATTAGGGTTTTATAGTTTTACAGAAGAAATGAAGAAGATGGGTAAAAAACCGAAATCTAAAGTACTAAATTTTAAGGTTATTAAATGTAATGAAAAAATTGCAAAAAAAATGAAGTTAGAAATTGGAGACAAGGTTTATGAGTTTACTAGATTGAGACTTGCAGACAATGAACCAATGATGCTTGAAACTAGTTATGTACCTTGTAATAGGTTTCCTGATCTAACGAAAAAAGAACTTCAAGAAAAACCAATGTATGACATATTTACAGGAAAATATGATGCTTCTTTTACAAGAGCAGAAGAAATATTTCAATCGGTTTTAACTCGAAGCTTTGAAGCAGAGCTATTAGAGTATTCAGAGGATTTCCCTAGTATGATGATAGAAAGGATTACCTATGAAAAAGATGTAATAATTGAGTATACAAAGGGTATTGCAAGAGGAGATAGATTTAAATTCCATGTAATACTTAATAAATAATTTTTAAATGAACTGGTAATTACAACATGACAACATTACAAAAGGGAGGATGATATAAGTGTTTGGGCTAACTGAAAAGGAATGGAAAGATAAAAATGGATTAAATACTGCAAAAGAAATCTATCAGCAACCAGAATTATGGTTAGAAACAATTAAAATAATTGAACAAAATAAGAATGAGATAGAAGGATTTCTTAAGAGACTAAGTAGAAATAAAAATACAAAAGTTATATTTACAGGAGCAGGAACTTCAGCCTATGTTGGAGAAATTATTGTTCCTTATTTAAATAGTAAATATGATTGCAGTTTTGAAGCTATTGCAACAACTGATATAGTATCAAATCCTAGTTTCTACTTAAAAAGAGAATCTCCAACAATAATAGTTTCCTTCGCACGTTCGGGAAATAGTCCTGAAAGTGTTGCAACTTATAAATTAGCTGAAAAATTAGTTGAAGATATTAGTCATATATTTGTAACATGTAATCCAGAGGGAGAGCTGGCAAAAATTGCTGAAGGAAATGAAAACATTTTATTATTGCTTATGCCAGAAAGATCAAATGATAAGGGATTTGCAATGACTAGTAGTTTTACTAATATGTTGCTTGGTTCTTTATTAACTTTTGATATTAATAGTATAGATGAAATAAAAGATATAGTTACTAGAATTTCAAAACTAGGTACAAACATTATTAATAATGCTTATAGAAATATACAAGAATTAGTTAAATTGGGATATGACAGAGTTGTATATTTAGGTTCAGGTAGTTTAAGTGGACTTGCAAGGGAAAGTGCTTTGAAATTACTTGAATTAACTCGTGGAAAAGTAGTTTCGAATTATGAATCTATATTAGGCTTTAGACATGGTCCAAAGTCTATAGTAAATGATAAAACATTGGTATTTGCTTATATTTCAGAAGATGAATATACAAGAAGATATGATTTAGACCTTGTAAAAGAAGTTTATGGAGAATCTGGAGAACATAAACTAGTTACTATATCACAAAGTTACCATGAAGAACTTGAAAAGCATTCAGATTATCATTGGTTTTTAAATAATGAAAAGAAAGGATTAGGTGACGAAGTTTACTCAGCTGTAGCTTATGTATTATATGCTCAGATATTTGCATTAATGATGTCTGAAAAGCTTGGTATAGAACCTGATAATCCAAGTCCAAGTGGTACTGTTAATAGAGTAGTAAAAGGTGTTACTATTTATGATTATAAAATAAAAAGGAGTGAGTGATATGGCTAATATATTATTAACAAGAATTGATAATAGATTAATTCATGGACAAGTTGCAGTAACATGGGTTAATCATATAGGAGCCAATTTAATATTAGTTGCAGATGATAAAGTTGCCGAGAACAGTATCCAACAAAGTTTAATGGATATGGCAGTTCCAGATGTTATTGAAACAAGATATTTTACTGTACAAGAGACAATAGACAATATAGGATATGCAGCTGATGATCAACTTATATTTTTAGTAGTCAGAACTCCACAAACACTTTTAAGACTAGTAGAAGGCGGTGTTTCAATAGACAAAGTAAATGTAGGTAATATGCACTATAGCGAAGGTAAAGAACAAATTATAAGTACTGTTTCCGTTGATGAAAAAGATATTGAAACTTTTAAAAAATTAGATGAACTAGGTGTGAAGATGGATGTTAGAAGAGTTCCAGATGAGAGAGGAAAGAATATTATGGATTTGATTTAAGAAATAAACTCCTCTATGGGAGTTTTATATAAAAAATAAGGGGGGAGCGTTATGTTAGGAAAATCATTATTGATAGCCTTGTGGGCAGGAATTGCAGGAATAGATCTTTTTAACGGGTTATTTCATATACATAGACCCGTATTTACAGGAATGATTGTAGGTCTTATACTGGGGGATATGAAAACAGGGCTAATTACTGGTGCTACTCTTGAGTTAATTTGGATGGGAGCAGTACCATTGGCAGGTGCACAACCACCTAATGTAGTTATTGGTGGTATTGTAGGAACTGCATTTGCAATATTAACAAAGCAAGATCCAAAAGTAGCAGTAGGTATAGCAGTGCCTTTTGCAGTGGCTGTACAAGGAGCAATAACTTTAATATTTACAGCATTTTCTCCAGTTATGCATAAAGCAGATGAGTATGCTAAAAATACAGATATTAAAGGCATCGAAAGAATTAATTATTTAGGAATGTTGATTTTATTTATTTTCTATGCAATAATTGCTTTTCTACCAGTATATTTTGGAGCAGAAGCTGCAGAATCTGTTGTAGCTAAAATGCCTGAATGGTTAATAGGAGGATTAGAAGTTGCAGGTGGAATTATGCCAGCAATAGGATTTGCTATGCTATTAAAAATTATGTACAAGAAAGAGTATATGGCATTTTTAATTATTGGTTTTGTGCTTGTAGCATATTTTGAATTACCAATATTAGGGGTAGCATTATTAGGATTAGCCATATCTTTATATGACTATTATTCAAATAAGATAAAAGGAAAAGGTTCTCATAGAAAGGAGGCTCGTACTAATGGAATCTAATTATACTTATAAAGATCCAAGCACAAATAATGTTATTACCAAGAAAGATCTAAATAAAATGACTTGGAGATCATTATTTTTACAGGCATCTTTTAATTATGAAAGAATGCAAGCAGGTGGTTGGCTTTATGGTTTACTACCAGGACTTAAAAAGATTCATAAAAATAAAGAAGACTTATCTAATTCTATGAATATGCATATGGAATTTTTTAATACCCATCCTTTTCTAGTAACATTTATAATGGGAATAGTTATTGCCATGGAAGAGAGAAAAGAAGAGCCAGATACTATTAGAGCTGTTAAAGTTGCAACTATGGGACCTCTTGGTGGTATAGGAGATGCCATATGCTGGTTAACTCTTCTACCCATTGCATCTGGTATAGGGGCCTCAATGGCCATTAAAGGAAATATTGCAGGACCATTTATATTTTTGATAATATTTAACGCAATCCATTTTGTTCTTAGATTTGGACTTATGAATTATGGATATAGTACAGGAGTTAGTGCTGTTAAACAGTTAGGAGAACAAACTAAAGCATTTTCAAGAGCTGCTTCTATAGTAGGGTTAACAGTAGTAGGTGCTTTAGTAGCTTCTTATATTTCTTTAGGAACACCTGTAGTTATCACAGCAGGAGGAGCAGATATAAAATTACAAGCAGAAGTGTTAGATCAAATAATGCCAAAATTGTTACCAGCATTATATACATTTTGGATGTATAAATTGTTGAAGAAAGATTATTCCCCAATTGTCTTAATATTGCTTACTGTAGTAATAGGTATAGTGGGAAGACTTTTAACAATATTATAAAAAAAGGTGATTAAATTGATAGGTATTATAATAGTAGGTCATGGTGAATTTGCTAAAGGACTTATTAGTTCAGTAGATGTAATAGCTGGAGAACAAAAATATTTACAAGGTGTAGAATTTAGACTAGACCATTCAACAGAAGATCTAGAAAACAATATAAAAAAGAAAATAGAAACTATGAAAGAATGTAGTGGATTACTTTTCTTAACAGATATTGTCGGAGGTACCCCTTTTAAAACCTGTGTATTATTATCACAAGATATAAAAAATAGCAAGGTTTTATCTGGAGTAAATTTATCAATATTATTAGAGGCTATTATGCAAAAAAACACAAAAGATATAGAAGCTCTTAAGGAGAATATAATAAAAATAGGTAAAGAAGGGATAGTATCTTTCGATTTAAAAGAAATGAAATAAGAATAAGTTTAAATTAGCCGCGTTTTTATTGCGGCTAATTTTTTAATTTTAATATTTACATGTTAAGAGTTTCACATATGGTAAGTCAAGAAATATTCAATAGATTTTATATCTTGTTAATTATCCTATAAAATATTCGGATAAGAACTATTCATAGAATTATCGAAATATATTAGCATACATGTTAAAATACATTGAAGGGGGAGGGTATATGATGAATTTTTTAAAAGGATTGGGATGGGTTGTAGGAATAGTTATTTGTATATTTCTAGTATATTTATTAGTTATGATTATTACTGATTACAGACCAGAAGACAAAATACCTTTAAAAGTAGAAAATCAACAAAAACAGAAAATCCAGAAGGATAAGGTTTTCACTGTTGATACATACAATATAGGATACTGTGGTATGGATAAAGATCAAGACTTTTTTATGGATGGAGGGAAGGGTTCTAGATCTTCAAGCAAAGAAAAAACAATTGAAAACTTAAATGGAATAACAGAGTTTTTAGCTAATAATGATTCTACATTTGTATTTGTTCAGGAAGTCGATACAAATGCAACAAGGAGCTTCCATGTAAATCAATATGAACATTTAAAAAACAATCTAAAAGATTATTCATCAAGTTTTGCAATTAATTATAAAACTTTATGGGTGCCAGTTCCAATGTTGAAACCTCATGGAAGAGTTAACTCAGCTGGCTTGGTCACATTATCTAAATATAGTGTAGATAGTGCAACTAGATATCAATTTCCTGGAAAAGAAAGTTGGCCACGTCAATTAGCTGAATTAGATAGATGTTTTTTAGAAAGCAGAATTTCATTAGAGAATGGGAAAGAACTAGTTTTGATAAACTCTCATTTTTCTGCTTATGATAAAGGTGGAAAAATTAGAGTGCAACAACTTGGATTTTTAAAAGAATATATAGATAAGGAATATAAAAATGGGAACTATGTAGTAGTTGGAGGAGATTGGAATCATTTAATGCCAACGACAGATCCTTCTATATTTAAAACTACAGAAGAATGGCCTGATTGGCTCCAAAAAATACCAGATGATTTCAAACCTGAAGGGTTTACTTGGGCAGTAGATAAAAATGTACCAACTACGAGGACGGACGCTACACCTTATGTAAAAGATGTTAATTTCACTGCAGTAATAGATGGCTATTTAGTCTCTGACAATATTGAAATCTTAAATGTTAAGGGACATTCTCTAGATTTTCAATATACAGATCATAATCCTGTAACCATGGAATTTAAATTAAAGTAGATAGGGAAAAATACTTTGCAAAGGAAAAAGTAAGGCGAGATGACATATCTAGATTAAAATATGCGGAAAAAAAGGCATGGAAAAGAAGGAGATAGAAATAGTCAAGAAATTAATAAATATGAATCTTTCATTAGAACAAATAATGGAAGTAATAGAATTAACTGAAAAGCATATAAAAGAAATAAAATCTAAATTATCTTAAGAATGGCATCGGGATATTTTGTTTGGTACATTTTAGAAGAAAAATTAGATACTGAATTTTTAAAGAGAAATTTATTTAAAGATAAATCTGGAGTGGAGGATTTATTAAATCATTTTATAGAAAGGAATTGAAGTACTGAAAATGGTTTTAACATGGAAGATATTATGGAATTAATAGGTCTTGATAGAGAAGAAATTAAAAGAACTGAAAAAGAAATAATCTGAATGTTCATAGACTATAATGGCCAAATATTAATATTTGGCCATTATAGTCTATACTTTTTTAGTAGAATAAACTAAAATACATTAAATTTTAGCTCTTCTATAAGAATGAGGCCATTCTATATCTTGATCTAATTTATTGGCAGCTTCCAATGGCCAATAAGGATTTCTAAGTAATTCTCTTCCCAAAAATATAAAATCTGCCCTATTATTTTTGAGTATTTCTTCAGCCATTTCTGGTTCTGTAATTAAACCACCAGCTATAACTGGTAGTCCAGTTCCTTTTTTAATGGTTTCTGCAAAAGGCACTTGATATCCGGGATAGACATCAATATTAGCAGGAACTACAGCTCCAGAACTTACATCTATTATATCTATACCTTCATTTTTTACTAAGTTTATAATATGGACTAAATCTTCTGGATGATTTCCATCATTAACATATTCTTCACCAGAAATCCTTAATATTATAGGCTTATCTTCAGGCCATACTGTCTTTATTGTTCTTATTATCTCTTTTAGAAATCTAGCCCTATTTTGTGGATTTCCACCGTACTCATCTTTTCTTTTGTTAGTCAGTGGTGATAAAAATTCATTAATTAAATATCCATGAGCTCCATGAATTTCAATAGCATCAAATCCAGCTTTTTCTGCCCTTTCAGCACCTTCTTTAAAGGAATCTATTACAGTTTTTATATCATCTTTAGTCATTTCTTTTGGAGTAGAATAACTATTATCAAAAGCAATAGGAGATGGAGCAATAATTCTCTCAGATTTTACTTCACATTTTCTCCCAGCGTGACCTAACTGAATGCTAACTTTTGCACCAAGAGATTTAGAACTTTTAACTATCTTTGACAATCCTTCTATATGAGAATCATCCCAGATTCCTAAATCTCCATTTTTTATCCTGCCTCTACTTTCTACTGCTGTTGCTTCTAAGATTATAAGACCAGTACCACCAATGGCTCTGGAAGCATAATGAATTTCATGCCAATCTTTAGCATAACCTTCATCATCAGAGGCAACCATACACATTGGAGCCATTACTATACGATTTTTTAATTCTAAGCTTTTAATCTTAACATCTGAAAAGAGTTTTTTCATATAAGATCCCTCCATTATGAATATTATATACCCAATACCATTATCTTTATGATGACTCTAAAAATAGAGCTGTATTTTCATATTTCGACATATTTATAGTAATGGTAATATAGATATTGATTTTACTATAAAAAGTCTTAATATGTTAACATATTATATGAACTAGATTTTAGTTTTATTTATAATTATAAATTAGATTTTGTCACTTGGATTACAGACTTTCCGATATGATTATAAGGCTTTTATTAAACAGGAGAAAATTTTTTGAGGATTTTCAATTTTGGGGGGATAGATTTGATTAAGAATATTTATAAAGAGTTAGAAAAATTTGGGATATCTAAACAAAACTATTTGGATCTAAAAGAAATTCGAAATAAAGATGGGATTTATCTTTTTAGAGTAATATATGGAAATAGCTCTTATATACTCAAATATTTTCAAAATATAGAATATACAAGAGAAATTAAGAATTATTTCATTCTTAAAGAATTAAACATACCAACAATTGAGGTAGTTGGACATACGGGCAAATCTTTGTTATTAGAGGACTTAGAAAAAAGTAAAACATATAGATTAGGAATAGAATCTGATTTATCCGATATTGAAGTAGCAGAGGATTTGGCAGAATGGTATAAAAAATTACACAATGAAGGTGCAAAATATGTATCTAATAAAGATAATATATTTTATAGACAAGCAGATGTTATTACTAAAGAAAATATTGAACTAATAAAAAACAGAACTAAGACAGAAGACAATCATGTGTGGCAGCTAATAATAGATAATTTAGATTTAATTTTCACTAAGATTGGAGAAGTTGAGCAAACATTGACTTATAACGATTTTTATTGGACAAACTTGGCGGTAAGTCATGACAAGAAAGAAGCAATAATGTTCGATTATAATTTTCTAGGAATTGGATTTAGATATAATGATATTAGAAATGTATGTTTATCGCTATCAAAAGAAGCTAGAAAAGCATTTGTTGAAAAATACGGTAAAATTAATGAAACTGAAAAAATAATTGATAACGGCATATCAACCCTTATTACTTTAATATTTGCATATAAAAGACCAGAGTTTCCAAAATGGGGTCAAGAATCATTAAAGTCAGTTTATAGTGGTGAGTTAGAAAAAGCTATTATTAAGATATTAGAATTATAAAATGAGCACTGGGGCGTTTTGTTTGACACATTTTAGAGAATACACAATCACAGGAGATTTATTAATTACTCGTGCTAATTTTCTATTATTTTTGTTATCGACTACTAATAGGGCAAAACCCCTGGGAAGTCGACGACAGGCTATTTTTTATAAAAGTTAGTAATGGCAATATATAGGAAGGATTATATTAAATATATGTAATAGTCTAAGGTTTTTAAGCAATTTGACATAAATAAAAGAATATAGTAATATCAAGGTATCCAAATGCTATTAGTCTACCTATAAGGAATTGAAACTTATTTTTCACTCCTCAATTAAGGAATTGAAACTTTAAGGAGATGATATTATAGAAGAAACTATGAAAGTTATACCCAACCTTACTCCAATGATAAAAAATTTAGTTTTAACCATTATTATATGTTTAGCTGTTTTTATCGTATTAGTAAAAATTTTCTACAAAATAAAATAGAGAGTAAAATATTAAACATGTGTTTAACATTTTACTCTAAATAATAAGGCATTAGTCTACCTATAAGGAATTGAAACTTGAAAGAGCCATAACAAGGCTCTTTTTTTATCTAAAATTATTAATCTATTCATTTATTGCTCCTATACCAATCTATTATTTTTTTATCCAAAATTATTAATGAAATTTTTTTCAAAAAAATCATATAAAAAGATACTAGAACCTATATGAGTTGAAATCGTTTACATCAGTAACTGTCAAGGATATAATATAGTAGAAATAATAAGGGGGGCATGAAAAAAGTGAGTAAAAAAATTGTAGCAGTAACAGCCTGTGCAGCAGGTATAGCTCATACATATATGGCAGCAGAATCTTTAGAAAAAGCTGCAAAAGAGATGGGATATGATATAAAAGTTGAAACAAATGGAACTATAGGAGCAGAAAATGTTTTAACAAAAGAGGATATTGAAGATTCAGATGTAGCAATAATAGCTGCTGATATCAATGTGGAGCTTGTAAGATTTACAGGTAAAAAGATATATCAAACTAAATCTATAGAGGCTATAAAAGATTCTAAAGTACTTATAAATACAGCTCTTGAAAGTGGAGAAATTTTCGGTAAAAAAGGAACTAAAGTTGGAGATATAACATTAGGAAAAACTAAAGAAGATGGAGTTATCAAACATCTTATGAATGGTATATCATACATGATACCTATGTGTATAGCAGCAGGACTTATACTTGCTATAGCGAATGTATTTGCATTTCAAAAAGATGAGCTAGGCAGAATAGTAAATTGGGGATTTGACACATCCACAACTATGGGATTTTTTATGTCTAAAATGTTCCAAGTAGGGCAGGTTGGTTTTAAATTAATGATACCTTTGTTTGCTGGTTTTGTTGCAAAATCTATAGGAGATAGACCAGCTATAGCTCCAGCCATGATAGGAGCATATATAGTAAATGATCCTGAAATATTAGGAACTGAAGCAGGAAGTGGATTTATAGGAGCTATTATAGTGGCATTTATAGTAGGATATATGATAAAAGGTTTAAAGAAAATAAAATGGCCTAAAATATTGCAACCACTTGTACCTATAATGATATTACCACTTATAGCAACATTTGCAATATCAGTAATAGTGTTATTTGTAATAGGTAAACCTATAGCTGGAATAATGAATGGATTATACGATGGACTTACATATCTTAACAATACTCATGCATCAGCGCCTATAATAATGGGAGCTATAATAGGTGCCATGATAGGATTTGATTTAGGTGGACCAATAAATAAAACAGCATTAATATTTGGTACAACTATATTTACAGATACAGTTACTAAATATGGAATTCAACAAGCTAATTTTGTTCCAGGCACTGCAGCACAGGCAGCAATATCAGTAGCACCTTTAGGTGTTTGGTTAGCGACTATACTATTTAAAGATAAATTTACATCTACAGAAAAAGTATCTGCTAATGCAGCATTTGCTATGGGAATGGTAGGGGTTACAGAGGGTGCTATACCTTTCGTAGCATCGGAACCTGTTAAAATGATAGTAGCTAATGTTGCAGGTTCAGCAGTTGCAGGAGCATTGGTAGCAAAGTTTGGATGTAAATTTTATGGTGGTATAGGTTCACCTTTAGGGACTATAGTAGGATATATAGAACAACCAATTCCAATAATAACATGGGTATTTTCCATATCCGTAGGAGTTCTTGTTACAGCACTTATTATAGGATTTAGTAGAAAGAAGGTAGAAGGTTAAATATGAATAAAGAAGTATTTGACATAGAACATATATATTTTGACAATAATTCAGAAACGAAAGATCAGGTATTTGAAAGATTTGCTAGTGTAGCATTTAAACAAGGATATGTAAAATCAAAAGAGGATTATTTAAAAGGTTTACATCAAAGAGAAGATGAAGTTACTACTGGGTTTAAAGATGGAATTGCTATACCCCATTGTAAAAATTCTACAGTTATAAAGCCAGGAGTATTCTTAATAAAATTGAGTAATCCAATAGAATGGAATTCTTTAGATGGAAAACCTATAAAAGTTGCATTTGGTCTTGCTATACCAGAAGATGGAAATGCTCAACATCTTAAAATACTAAGTTCTATTGCTAGAAAATTAATAGATAATGAGTTTGTTAATATGCTTTTAGAAGAAGATGACACGGAAAAACTTTATAATATTGTAAGTTCAATAGAAATTAAATAAAAAACTAAACTTTCCTCCTTTACTAGTGTAATTATTAGTTTAGGAGGTTTATAAAAAGGAGGAAAAAGTGAAAAAAATACATGTAATAGCACATACACATTGGGATTTTGAATGGTATTTTTCTGCAAATGAATCTTTAATACAATTGATATATCATATGGATGAAGTTTTGAAAGCTTTAGAGGAAGGGATTATTGATTATTATCTTCTAGATGGACAACTTAGTATTTTAAAGGATTATTTAGAAGTATGTCCAAATAAAGAAGATAGGATAAGAAAACTTATATCCACTGGCAAATTAATAACTGGACCATGGTACACTCAAACAGATCAGATGATAATATCTGGAGAATCTATTGTAAGAAATTTAAAAATAGGAATAGATATGGCAAAAGATTTAGGTGGATATATGAATATAGGGTATGTACCAGACTCATTTGGTCAAAGTATAGATGCTCCACAAATATATAATGGGATGGGTATAGATAAAGTAGTGTTTTGGAGAGGAATAACAAAGGAAATATCCCCATATAGAGAATTTTGGTGGAGTAGCGAAGATGGAAGTGAAGTTCTAGCATACAATATAAAAAATGGTTATTTCATAGGTGGAAATCTAATATATTCAGAAGATGAAAAATGGTTAATGGAAACTATTGAAAAAGATACAATATATAATAATATTCCTCTGCCAGTGGGAGGAGATCAAAGGTATGTAGACTTTAATTTAAAATCTAGAATAGAGGAATTTAATAAAAGATTAAAGGGAAAGTATTATCTCAAAGAAAGTACTTATGAAAAAATGTTTGATGATATTTTGGCAGAAGATAAACCCTTGAATAAAATACAAGGAGAATTTTTATATAGTGAAGATTCAAAGATACACAGATCTATATATTCTTCAAGATATGACCATAAATATTTAAATGATAAAGTAGAAAGAAGATTAATATATCAAGTAGAGCCCTTAATGGTAATAGGAGAACAATTTGGAATAGAGTATAAAAACCAATTAGTACAAAATATATGGGAAGTGATACTTAGAAATCATGCCCATGATAGTGCTGGAGGATGCAATACAGATAAAACAAATAAAGTAATATTAAGTAGATATGAAAAAGCAGAACAGATGTCTTACTCTACAGTAGATTATCTTGTTAGAAAAATAAGTGAATCTAGAGTTGATTCGAAAAAGAATGATATAACAATATTTAACACATTACCTTATACAAGATACAAAGTAATAAAGATTGAAGTTAGTACAAAGGATAAGAATTTCGCACTATTTGATGGTGAAGATAAAATAGAATACCAGGTGCTTAATAGAACAAAAGAATATAGTGGTGTTATAAGTAGAAACAAGGAAGATTATAAAAAAGATTTATATTATTATGTAACGAAAATAGCTTTTCCTATAAGCTTAAAGCCTATGGGGTACAAGACTATAAAGTTAGTAGAAGGAGAACAAAGCTTTACGGAAACAGAAGCAAATGTAGACAATTATATAGAGAGTGAAAAGATAAAGATAGAATTAGAAAACGGAAAGATAAATATAATAGATAAAGAAAAAAACAAAATATATAAAGATGCCATATATATAGAAGAATCAGGAGATGAAGGAGATACTTATGACTATTCTCCTCCGTATAATGATAGAATATATAAATTTGATTTTAAACATAGTATCATAGATACAAAACATGGAAAATATGTGGATGTTATAAGATTAAAAGGCAATTATGAATTACCTAAGGACTTAGAAAGTAGAAAAAAAGATTTAATAGATAGTTATGTAGAGTATGATTTACAAATAGAGCTTACAAAAGATTCTAAACTAATAGAATGCAATATGAAAATAAACAATAATGTAAAAGATCATAGAATGAGGATAATATTTAATACTGGTATAAAATCAAAATATTCTTATGCAGATACACCTTTTGGCTATATAAGAAGGGAGACGGTACCTAAGCATATAGATGATTGGAGAGAAATAGGGTGGAAGGAAGAACCAACTCCTATATATCCAATGTTAAGCTATGTAAATCTTAATGAAGATGAAAACAGTTTTACAGTAATGTCAAAGGGCATTAAGGAATATGAAATAGTAGGTGATAGAAAAGACAAAGTAGCTCTTACTTTATTTAGAAGTGTAGGATATTTAGGAAGACCAGAACTTTTAAGAAGACCAGGAGTTGCCTCGGGAAATCAATTTAAGTACATAGAAACGCCTGATAGCCAATTATTAAAACAGTTACATTTTAAATTTGCTATAGATTTAGACAGGAAATTTTCTCCATATAAAATAAAGAAAAAGTATATAAATTATTCTATATCTACACCGTATTATCAAATACAAGAGTTAAATAAGTTTACTAATACATTAAAATACTTTGTAAGCAATAAATTATCCCATAAACTTCCCAATGAATTTAATCTATTAGATATGGATGAGATAGATGGTATAATAGTAAGTGCCATTAAGAAAAGCGACAATGGAGATGGGTATATATTGAGATTATACAATCCTTCAAAAGAATTTATCAAAAATGGAGGAAATATAAAGATAAACAAAACCCTAGAATCTATCGAATTGATAGATATGAAAGAAGATAAGATAGAAAGTATAAAGGGTTCTAATATCCTAAATATAGGATCATTCAATCCTAAGGAGATAAAAAACTATAGAATAAGGATGTAAAATATAATCTGTTACTTTGAGGTGAAGAAATTGGGGAAAAATTTAATGTTGCTTATAGAAAGTATGAAATTGGAATTTACTAATGTAGAGACTGTTATAGCACAACATTTTTTAAACAGAGGAGAGTCTCTTACCATAAGTGAGTTATCTCAAAAATTAAACGTATCTGAAGCATCTATAACAAGATTTTCTTCGAAACTAGGATTTAATAATTATAAAGAACTGATATATGTATATAATCAAGAACTAAAGATTAAATCCAATAACAATATAGTTTCAGATAATTTAATGATAAACGGATATATGGATATAATTAGGCAGGTTGTAGAAAAAGTAGATATAGAATCTATAAAAAATATAGCAAATTTAATATGTACTCATAAAATAATACATGTTTTTGGTTTGGGACTAAATGGAATAGTAGGTTCAGATTTGAAATTTAGACTAGTCAGAGTTGGAAAATATGTAGAGGTAGTGTCAGATGCGAAATCTATGCAGATGGTGGCTTCTATATTAGAAGAAGATAATTTGGTCTTGGCTTTAACTTTGAGAGGAAAAAATCTTGAGATGTTAGAAAGTATAAAAGTAGCTAAAAAAAATGGAGCTAAGGTAGTGTTGATAACTGGGAGCGAAGATTCGCCAATTATAGAATATGCGGATTATTATGTACTTACAGCTAATTTAGATCATGAGGATTGGGTAGGAAGCATATCAGCTCAGATACCTATGTTAATTGTTATAGATATGATATTTTCCGAATATATATTAAGAGATAAAGATTTGGTAGAAAGATGGTTAGATACAGAAAAAGCAGTTTTTTGTAAATAAAATTAAGGAGAGTAATGAAATGAAATATAATTTTCCAAAAAAATTTCTTTGGGGAAGTGCAGCATCAGCTCCCCAAACAGAAGGAGCATGGAATATAGATGATAAGGCACCAACCATATGGGATTATTGGTATGGAAAAGATAGGACAGCCTTTTTTAATGGAATAGGACCTGAAAAAGCATCTAATTTTTATGAAATGTATAAAGAAGATATAGCTAATATGAAAGCTATAAATTTAAATTCCTATAGAACTTCTATATCTTGGGCTAGATTGTTGCCAGATGGTAGAAATATAAATCCTAAGGCAGTAGAATTTTATAATAATTTAATAGATGAGATGATAGATAATGATATAGAACCTATTATAAATCTTTTCCATTTTGATATGCCTATGCTAATGCAAAATAAAGGTGGATGGGAAAGTAGAGAAGTTGTAGAAAGCTTTGCTCTCTATGGAAAAAAAGCTTTTGAGATTTTTGGAGATAGGGTCAAGAAGTGGATAACATTTAATGAACCTATAGTGCCAGTGGAAGCCGGATACCTTTATAAAATGCATTATCCTTTAGTAACCGATATGAAAAGGGCAGTTCAAGTTGGATACAATACTATGTTATCTAGTGCAAGGGTTATAGAGGAGTTTAGAAAACTTAAATTAGATGGAAAGATAGGGATAGTATTGAATTTAACACCCTCATATCCAAGAAGTAACGATAAGGAAGATTTAAAATCGGCTAATCTAGTAGACCTCATGTTCAACAGAAGTTTTCTAGATCCATCAGTTTTAGGAGAATATCCAAGTGAACTTATAGAATTTTTAAAAGAAAATGATTTAACTCCAGAGTGGAAAGAGAAAGATTTAAGAATAATAAAGAAAAACACAGTAGATTTCTTAGGAGTAAACTACTATCAGCCAAGAAGAATACAAAAACGAGAAACACCTAAAGATACAGAAAGTTTAATGCCTGAAGATTTTTTTGAATATTACATATGGCCAGAAAGAAGAATGAATGTATATAGAGGCTGGGAAATATATGAAAAGGGATTATATGATATAGGCATAAATATAAAAGATAATTATAAAAATATTCCTTGGTTTGTATCAGAAAATGGAATGGGAGTAGAAAATGAAGAAAGGTTTATAGATGAAAATGGAATGGTTCAAGATGATTATAGAATAGATTTTATAAAGGAACATTTAAAATGGCTTCATAAAAGTATAGAAGAAGGTTCAAATTGTTTTGGATATCATCTATGGACATTTATGGATAATTGGTCATGGTGCAATGCTTATAAAAATAGATATGGCTTATATAGAGTTGACTTAGAAAATAATTTCAAACGAAGCCTAAAGAAAAGTGGACTTTGGATAAAAGAAGTAGCAAAAAATAATGGATTTGATGATTAGAAAGGAATAAAAAATGGATAAAAAAATCATAACTTTTGACATTGGTGGAACTAACATCAAATACGGTATGGCAGATAAAAAAGGAAATATTTGTTATAAGGGAAAATACCCTACACCAAAAAAACTAGATGATTTTTTAAATAGTATAAAAAAAGTAGTAGATAGTTTAAAAATAAAAATAGATGAGAGTAAAATAGATGGTATAGCTATGAGTGTTCCCGGTGCTGTAAATAATAATACGGGGATTATAGAAGGGGCTAGCGCAGTACCTTATATTCATCATTGTAATATGAGAGAGTTAATTACTAAGACAACTGGATTTAAAGTATCATTTGAAAATGATGCAAACTGTGCAGCTTTAGCAGAAGTATGGAAAGGCTCTGGAAAAGATGTTAATGATGCCCTATTTGTAATATGTGGTACTGGAATAGGCGGTTCAATAATAAAAAATAAAAAAATTCATACTGGGAAAAACCTTTATGGTGGAGAATTTGGATACATGATAATGGATAGAGATTTTGAAACAGGAAAATTTAAAAATTGGAGTGAAACTTCTTCTACATCATCTATAGTTAGAAATGCAGCCAGACTAATGGGAATAAGTCCAAGAGATTTAAATGGAGTTAGAGTGTTTCAATTGGCGGAGGAAGGAAATAAATATTGCATAAAGGCGATAGAAACATTTTATCAAAATTTTGCAACTGGTTTATATACACTTCAATATATTTATGACCCAGAAGTTATAATAATAGGTGGTGCTATAAGCGAGAGGGAAGATTTAATAGATAAAATAAATGAGAAATTAGAATTTTTAAAAGCTCATATAGATATAACTACTATTTTGCCCACTATAAAAAAATGTGAATATGGAAATGATGCGAATTTAATAGGTGCAGTATATAATTACATTTTGAATTAAAGCCTATGCCTAATAGTGGCAAAACAAGTGTAGTAGGTAAAGTTGCAGATGAAGAAGTATATTTATTAGATAAAATTAGACCTTTGCAAAAGTTTAGATCAAAGTAGATGTGTGTCAATGGGATGTTTTGTTTGGCATATCTTAAAATTTAGATGATTAAAATAAGTCTAAAAGAGATAATATAAATTTTTGAATTTAAATATTCCTTGACATATCTTATACTTGATGTTAATATGTTTACAACAATTAAATAATATAACTTATCCAGAATTAGGGTAGAGAATTAGCTCGTTGACCCTATACCAACCTGTTATATTTTTAATAAGGTGGTTCTGCTAATGTCGATAAGATGGATGATAAAAAGAGATTAAATCCTTCCTAAGACATTAGGAAGGATTTTTTGATGGATAATCTTATCAAGAGAGGTGGAGGGACTGGCCCTATGAAGCCCGGCAACAACCAGTTTAAACTGGAAATGTGCCAATTCCTGCAGCCATTGGCTGAAAGATAAGAAGGTCTTATTTTCATTTATTTATTTAGACACTTCTTATTTATAGAAGTGTCTTTTATTTTTTAAAAATTGAAAGGAGAGATATACATGAAAAAAGATTGTAAACAAGGAACAATATGTGTTCAAGGAGGATATTCTCCAAAATCAGGAGAGCCAAGGGTGCTTCCTATTTATCAAAGTACAACATATAAGTATAAAGATCCTGATCAACTTGCAAATATATTTGATTTAAAAGAAGAAGGCCATATGTATTCAAGGATAAGCAATCCAACTGTTGCTGCCTTTGAGGAAAAGATAAGTCAACTTGAAGATGGAGTAGGAGCATTAGCCACTTCGTCAGGGCAAGCAGCTACAACTATTGGAATACTAAATATATGTGGACAAAATCAACATATCTTGGCTTTATCCACATTGTATGGTGGCACTTATACATTGTTATCCACAACTTTAAAAAAATATGGTATAGAAGTAACTTTTATTGATCCAAATATGGATGTGGAGGAAATACTAAATTATTCTAAACCAAATACTAGGGCTATATATGCAGAAACTATAGGAAATCCTGCATTGAATGTTTTAGATTTTGAAAAATATTCTAAGGTAGCAAAGACATTAGATATACCTTTTATTGTTGACAATACATTTCCCACTCCATATCTTTGTCAGCCTTTTAAACATGGAGCCAATATTATAATCCACTCAGCAACTAAGTATATAGATGGCCATGCAAATAATATAGGTGGTGTAATAATAGATGGAGGTAATTTCAATTGGGATAATGGGAAATATCCAGAGTTTACAGAACCTGATGAAAGCTATCATGGTATTAGATATTATAAAGAGTTTAAAGAAAAAGCATATATAACAAAAGCCAGAACCCAATTATTAAGAGACATAGGTTGTTCTCTAAGTCCTTTTAACAGCTTTATGTTTAATTTAGGGTTAGAAACCCTTCATTTAAGAATGGAAAAACATAGCCAAAATGCTTTAAAGTTAGCTAAATACTTAGAAAGTCATGAAAAAGTTTCTTGGGTTAATTATCCTAAATTAGAAAGTCATCCTGACTATGAATTAAGTCAAAAATATTTACCTTTAGGTGGAAGTGGTATACTTACTTTTGGAATAGAAGGAGGAAAAGCTGGAGCTAAAAAATTTATGACTAATTTAAATCTTGTTTCTTTAGTCGTCCATTTAGGTGATGTAAGGACTTCTGTACTTCATCCTGCTTCAACTACCCATAGACAACTTAGTACTAAAGAGTTGAAAAAGGCTGGAATTAAAGAAGACATGATAAGAGTATCTGTAGGAATAGAAGATATT
Source organism: Anaerosalibacter massiliensis (assembly GCF_024623155.1). Taxonomy (NCBI): domain Bacteria; kingdom Bacillati; phylum Bacillota; class Tissierellia; order Tissierellales; family Sporanaerobacteraceae; genus Anaerosalibacter; species Anaerosalibacter massiliensis. Next base: position 23,509 of record NZ_JANJZL010000006.1, on the reverse strand, counting down.
TCAGATATAATAGAGGACTTCCATAGTGCTTTAAGTTTAATTTAAAAAGGTGATAAAAATGAGTATTTATTTAGAAAAAAATGTTTTAAATTTAGAAAAAGAGAAAAAAGTTCCCAAAATAGGGATTTTAAATTTAATGCCAAATAAAATTGAAACGGAAATACATTTTTTAAATCTTTTATCCCAAGTTTCTATAGATATTTATATATATTTTATTCGTCTTGAAAGTTATATTCCTAAAAATTGTAGTTTTAAGTATTTAAAAGATAATTATATAACTTTAAAAGATATAGAAAATGATTTTTTAGATGGATTGATAATAACAGGTGCTCCTTTAGAATTAAAAGAGTTTGAAGATGTAGAATACTGGCAAGAACTTAGTTCTATAATGGAGTTTTCTAAAAAAAATATAAAATCCACCATATATATATGTTGGGGAGCTTTAGCTGGATTTTATTATCATTATGGAATACCTAAATATAATTTGGAAGAAAAGGTATTTGGAGTCTTTCCACACAATGTTCTTAATAAAAATCATAGATTATTGAAAGGTTTTGATGATGAGTTTCTAGTTCCTCATTCTAGATATTCATTAGTGAGAGAAGAAGATATAAGAAAAGAGAAAGGTCTCGAAATATTATCAACTTCAGATGAAACAGGAATATTTTTAGTATCTGATAAAGGTTGTAATAAAATTTTTTTAACTGGTCATCTTGAATATGAATCTGAAACATTGAAAAAAGAATATGAAAGAGATACTAAATTAGGAAAACCAATAAAAATGCCTAAATATTATTCTTACAAGGATGATTTAAATACTAAATTAAAATCAAGATGGAGAGCTCATGCTACTCTATTTTATACAAATTGGATACATGAATATTTAATAAGGTAGGTGTATATAAATGATAAATATTGGACTTATGGGACTTGGTACAGTTGGTTCAGGAGTATATGAAATAATTAATAATAGGAGAAGATTTTTTGAAGATGAAATAGGGGAAAAAATAAAAATTAAAAAAGTACTAGTTAAAAATAAAAATAAAAATAGAAATATTGATATTGATGATAAATTACTAACTTTAAATCCTAAAGATATATTAGACGATCCAGAAGTTGATATAGTAATAGATGTTTTGAGTGAAAAAGAAATTGCTTATGATTATTTAAAATATGCTTTAGAAAACAAGAAACATGTTGTTACAGCCAATAAAGCAGTTGTATCTTCCAAAATGGAGGAATTATTATATTTGTCAAAGGAAAATAATAAGGCATTTCTTTTTGAAGCTAGTGTAGGTGGAGGAATACCTATAATAAATTCTTTAAAACAAGGAATAAAAGCTGATGATATATTCCAAATTCAAGGAATATTAAATGGCACAACAAATTACATACTTACAAAAATGTACGAAAAAGGTATTTGTTTTAAAGATGCATTAAAAGATGCACAAGATAAAGGATATGCTGAAGCAGATCCTACAGATGATATTAAAGGATATGATACTGGAAGAAAACTAGCTATATTATCCACTATCGCTTACAATCAACCAGTAGATTCAAAGTTTATTAATTGTCGTGGAATTGATGAAATAAGTATTGAAGATATAAATGAGTTTAGAAAATTGAAACTTGTTCCCAAACTCATTGGTAGTTCGCAAAGATCTGATAATCATATTTATGCAAGTGTGGAGCCACTATTAGTAAAGGATGAATCTTTCTTTTCTAATGTTAAAGATGCTTTCAATATCATTTCCTTAAGAGGCTATAATACTGGAGAATTACGTTTTTATGGTCAAGGAGCTGGGAAAAATCCTACAGCCAATTCTGTAGTGCTAGATGTATTGGATATAGTTAAGGGAACTTACACAAATGGAAAAGTTTATGAAAATAGAAAAATAAGTGGAGATAAATATTTAACATTTGACGGAGAGTATTATCTTAGACTTAGTTCAAAAGATGGAAAAGATAATAATTATCTATTAAATATACTTAATATGTATAATTCTAAGCATAAAGTGATAAATGATAAAGAAAGTTTAATTGTAATACTTCCTTGGACTTCGGAAAATTTGATTAATAAAATGATAAATGAAATTAAATTAAATGTAGAAGATATAAGGTATTTTTATTCTGGAATATATGGTTAGAAGGGATTGATAGCAAATGGATGTAGTTGTTCAAAAGTATGGAGGTTCCTCAGTAGAGAATATTGAAAAAATAAAATATATAGCTAAAAGAATAATTACTAAAAAACAAGAAAAAAAGAATTTAGTTGTAGTAGTATCAGCTATGGGAAATACCACAGACAAATTAGTATCCCTGTCTAAAAAGGTATCTAATATACCAGATAAAAGAGAATTAGATGTGCTATTGTCCACAGGAGAGCAGCAAACAGCGGCCTTGTTATCTATGATTTTAAAAGAATTAGGATGTGATTCTATTTCTTTAACGGGATATCAAGCCAAAATATATACAGAAGGTGAGCATACTAGATCTACTATAAAAGATATTGATAAAAGCAGTATTTTAAGATATTTAAAGCAGGGGAAAGTAGTTATAGTTCCAGGTTTTCAGGGAATTGATAATAAAGGAGATATAACAACCTTGGGCAGAGGAGGTTCGGATATTACTGCTGTAGCTCTAGCAGGAAGACTTAATTGTATATGTGAGATATATACTGATGTAGAAGGTGTATATTCTGTAGATCCAAGAATATTTTCTAATGGAAAGAAAATAGAATACATTGACTATAATGAAATGCTTTCTCTATCTTCTTCTGGCACAAAAGTATTAGATAAAAGAGCCATAAAATTAGCTAAACAATATAATGTACCAATTTATTTAGCTTCAAGTTTTACTGATAGTAAGGGTACTTTTATAGGGGAGGTTAGCAAGGTGGAAGAAAGCAAAATAACAGGATTATCAATAGATGAAAGTTGTATTATAATAAATATATTAAATATTAATAATAGTGAACATGAAATAATAAATTTTTTAAATACTTTAATCAGCATTGGAGTAGATATAAATACTATAAATGTTTTGAATATTCCAAATGAAGCTATAAACATATCGTTCATATGTTCAAAAGATGATTATGGTTCAATTGATAATATAGAAGAATTAGTTTACTCGGAAATTAATCCAATAAAAGTTGTTAAAGATGAAGATTCTATGAAAGTAACTCTAATTGGGACAGGAATTAATTTAGTGGCAGATTATCATACTAGAATATTTAAAACATTTTATGACAATAACATAAAAGTAAAGCAGGTGATTAATACTGAATTTAGTATATCCTATGTTATTAGTAAAGAGGATAAAAAGAAACTTATTTCAGATATAGTTAAAGAATTTAGTTTATGATATAATATAATAAAATGGCTGGGGGATAATGCTATGGATAATGAAGAAAAAATTTTGATGATACTAGGTGACATTCAAAAGCAATTTAATTCATTTGACAGCAGACTTTCAGACTTAGAAAAAAGCACTGAAGGGCAGTTTAAATCATTAGATAATAAATTTTCAGGCTTAGAAAAAAGCACTGAAGAGCATTTTAAATCATTAGATAATAAATTTTCAGGCTTAGAAAAAAGTACTGAAGAGCATTTTAAATCATTAGATAATAAATTTTCAGGCTTAGAAAAAAGTACTGAAGAGCAGTTTAAATCATTAGATAATAAATTTTCAGACTTAGAAAAAAGCACTGAAGAGCAGTTTAAATCATTAGACAATAAGTTTTCAGATTCAGAAAAGAATACTAAAGACCAGTTTAAGTTATTAGAAGAAAAGATGGATAATCGCTTTAAGTCAATAGAAGAACGTATAAAAAATGAACATGATATGACTAGAAAGGAATTAAAATCAGAAGTTCAATATGTTCATGATGAAGTTAAAGAAATGAGAGAAGACTTTAGATCTGTAGAACAAATAACTGCAAAGAATTGGCGTGACATAAATAATCTCAAATCTATTATATCATAAAACTTTATTATTCAATACTTTAACAATTTTTAAAGGAAGTGTTTTTTATGGATAAATTAGAAAATTTAAAAGAAGATTTTATTAGTGCAGTAGAAGAATTATTAGAGAAAGCTAATTTAAAAGAAGAAGACATTTTAGTTATAGGTGGTAGTACTAGTGAAATTATTGGTGAAACTATTGGTTCTGCCTCTGTACCAGATATTGGGGTAGAACTTATTAATAGTATAATGCCTATTATCAAAAGAGAAAACATATTTCTAGCTGTTCAATGTTGTGAACATTTAAATAGAGCTTTAATTATAGAAGAACGATGTGCTAAAAAATATGGATTAACACCTGTTACAGTAGTACCTCATCCTAAGGCAGGGGGATCATTAAGCTCTGCTTATTATAGAGCTTTAGACAATCCAGTAGTAGTTGAAGAAATACAGGCAGATGCAGGTCTTGATATAGGAGATACTTTTATTGGCATGCATTTAAAAAGAGTAGCTGTTCCAGTAAGATTGTCTATTAAAAATATTGGCTCAGCCCATTTGACTGCAGCTAGAGTAAGACCAAAACTTATTGGTGGAGAAAGGGCAAAGTATGAATAATACTCAAATATTAGTTTGAAATTGGATACGGGGATAGTATTTTGTTAATGTATATGATTATCAAAATACTATCCCTATATTTGTTATTGTCAATTTATACTATAAATTGACAATAACAAATATTTACAAATAAAAAGGTAACGCAAGATTATTGGATTTATTTCAACAATTTATGATATGATTAAAGTACAAGAGAATATAAAAATGGGGGCTTAGATAAACTTTGCTGAGAGGAGCTGTGGTATCAGTTCGACCATATAACCTGATTTGGATAATGCCAACGTAGGGATCATTTAAGAATTTATAATGAGACTTGCAATGGCAAGTCTTTTTTATATAAAAATAGAGGAATATTAGGGTTTAAAAACATCTTTGAAAATGTATAGAAGTAAAATTCAATTGTACATTACATTAAAGATTATATTAAATTTATCCAAACTGCTGAAGACCTTGGTTTAAGTAAAGAACAATCTGAATTTTTCAAAATACAACTAATAGACTTAGATTAAAACCTAAGGATATATAAGGTTTGAAGATACTCTCCATTGTATATTAGTAGCTAAAAAATGTGGTTTAAACATTGTTGCAGTAAAAAATGAATCAGACTTATCTGATTTGGAAGAAATAAGGGAAGTTGTAGATATATATTGATAATTTTAGTCAATTGGAGGTTGAGAAATTATGAAAAAATTATTAACTATAGCAGGTACAGATCCTAGTGGGGGAGCAGGTATACAGGCAGATTTGAAAACCTTTGCTGCTCATAAAACCTATGGAATGAGTGTTATTACTTCTGTAGTAGCACAAAACACCACCGGCGTAACAAATGTAGTAGATTTATCTCCAGAATTTATAGGGGAACAATTAGACGCAGTATTTACTGATATCTATCCTGATGCAATAAAAATTGGAATGATATCAAATGAAAATATAATAAGGGTAATAGTTGAAAAATTAAAAGAGTATGATGGAAAGAATATAGTAGTAGATCCAGTTATGGTATCAACTAGTGGAAACTCTTTAATGAAATCTACTGCAACTAAAACTTTAATTCAAGAATTATTGCCATTGGCGGATATTATCACACCAAATATGTTTGAAGCCAAACTATTAAGTAGCATAGAAGTAAATAATAGAAAGGATATGGAAAAGGCTGCTAGAATAATAGATAAATTAATAAAGGGAGCAGTACTAGTTAAAGGTGGCCATTTAGAAAATTGTGCTGATGATTTATTATATATGGATGGGAAATGCTATTGGCTAGCAGGAGAGAGAATAGTTAATCCAAATACTCATGGAACGGGTTGTACCTTATCTTCAGCTATAGCAGTAAATCTTGCTAAAGGTATGGATATATTAGAATCAGTAGAAGAAGCTAAAGAATATTTAACTGGAGCAATAAAAGCAGGTTTAGATTTAGGAAAGGGTAAAGGACCTTTAGATCATCTATATAGATTATAGATTCATATTGGCAATCCATAGGCCAATTTTTTACATTTAATATTTAGATAATAAATCTGAAAAGATTAGGCTCTATGGATTAGGTTTTTTGCCTTATGTAAGGGTTAAGAAGATTCTCGTTAATGTATATTGAGTATATATTCTAATATCTTTATTGACATATTGAGTCTAAATATCTCTTCGCTGTTGTCTAAAGCTATATTTCCTATTTCTCTTATTTTATTCAATCTATAATTCATAGTATTTCTATGTATGAATAATCTATTAATGGTAACATAATCCTATTTAATATAAAGTTATATATAACTTTATATTACTAATAAGGGGGTTTATCTATGGAGTATAAAAATCTTTTCGAGAAAGGTAGTATAGGGAAAGTGAATCTTAAAAACAGAATAGTAATGCCAGCAATGGGAACATCATTAGCTACATCAACGGGAGAAGCCTCAGATGAAATAATTAGATATTATGAAGAAAGAGCAGAAGGTGGCTGTGGTTTAATAATCACAGAAATCACTAGAATTGACAATGAAACAGGAGTTGGATTACCAAATCAATTATGTGCCATAGAGGCAAAACACATACCTAGATTAGAAAAATTGGCTAGAGCAGTCCATAGACATGGTACAAAGATATTTTTACAACTCCATCACCCAGGGAGACAGTCTTATAGCAGACTTATTGAAGGAAGACAAATTGTAGCACCAAGTCCTATAACATGTAAGACTGTAGGTGAAAAGCCAAGAGAAATGACTACTGAAGAAGTAGAAGGACTTGTAAAGAAATTTGTCATAGGAGCTAAGATAGCACAAACAGCAGGAATAGATGGTATTGAACTTCATGGTGCTCATGGATATTTAATAGGTCAATTTTTAAGCCCATTGACAAATAGGAGAACTGATAAATACGGTGGAAGCTTTAACAATAGGATGAGATTTGTAACAGAAATAATTTTAGGAATAAGACATATTTGTGGACCAAATTTCCCAATAAGTGTGAGAATAGATGGAGATGAATTTGTTGAAGGTGGAATAACTCACGAAGAAGCTATAAAGATGGCTAGATATTTAGAAAGTATAGGGATAGATGCTATAAATGTAAGCTCAGGTACTTATGAATCAGGTATAACAATTATTGAACCAATTTCTTATAAAGAAGGATGGAAGAAACATTTAGCTCAAGGAATAAAAGATAATGTAAAAATACCAGTAATTGCTTGTGATGCTATTAAAACTCCGGAATTTGCAGAAAAGCTTTTAGAAGAAGGAAATTGTGATTTTATAGCTCTAGGTAGGGCACAACTTGCAGATTCTAAGTGGGCAAAGAAGGCAAAGGAAGGAAGGGAAAAGGAAATAAGACCTTGTATAGCTTGTTTACATTGTATAGAACAATTGATGAATGGAAAAACAGTGGAATGTGCTGTAAATCCTAGACTGGGCTATGAGAATGAATATAGCGACTATAGGAAAAATGGCGAAGGAAGGACAATAGTAGTCATAGGTGGAGGACCAGCAGGAATGGAAGCTGCTAGAGTATTAGCTGAAAGAGAATTTAAGGTAGTACTATTTGAAAAGAAAAATAATCTTGGGGGGAGTGTGTATTTAGGAAGTAAACCACCTTGCAAAGAAAGATTACAAAATTTAATAGATAATATGGAATATCAAATGAGACAACTTGGAGTAGATATTAGGTTGGGTTCATCGCCTACTATAGAAGAAATAAAAGCTCTCAATCCATATTCAGTATTTATAGCAATAGGTGGAAAAAATATAGTACCAGAGTTACCAGGAATTCATGGAGAAAATGTAGTATTAGCAACTAATGTATTAGATAAGGAAATGGATGTGAAGAATAAGAAAATAGTAGTAGTAGGATCTGGAATGACAGGGTTAGAAACTGCAGAGTATTTAGCTGAAAAAGGCAATAAAGTAAAAGTAGTAGAAATGCTAAATGAAATAGGTCCTGGAGTCTATCGCTCAGTATTATATGATATAACTACTAGACTTGAAAAATACGGTGTAAAAATGATACCTTGTAGAAAATTAGTTGGGATAGATAATGGAAAAGTAAATGTACTAAATACTAATAATAATGAAAAAATAGCCATAGAAACAGATTATGTAGTACTTTCATTGGGAGTTACTAGTGTAGAAAATAATGAGTTTGTAAAAGATATACAAAATAATTTCAATAATGTAATGATTTTAGGAGATGCAACTAAACCAGGAAAAATTTCTAATGCAACACAAACAGGTTTTGATTTAGCCTATACCCTAGAATAAATAAGGTACGGAGAGTTAAAAATATATTAGACAGGAAAAATCCAGATATAAACTTTTTTAAAAATAATGGATAAGGCATCTATATACTCCCCTTAAGGTAGATAGATTAAAAAATAAAAATTTGATATCTTAAGGGGCTTTTTTATGTTAAAAAGAAGTAAGTATACTGCAGAAGAAAAATTTATAATATCAATGGAATATGAAAATAGCTATTTTTTAATAATTCTATAGAAATTCTTATAGCTTATTTTTTCAAATATAAATATATTAAAAGCTAGTCCTGTATTATAGATTTTTATTGTACTCGTATTTAGTCGAAAATGGTGATGAAAACCCATTAATTAAATATCAATGAGTTTCATAAATTTCAATATTATTAAACCTAGATTTCTTTGCTTTTTCGGTATCTTTTTTTAAAAAACGTATTATAGTTGATGAAGAAGTTTATGGTATATGATATAAATTATCTTGTAATAAGAACAATATTTGGTATACTTTTAGATAAATAAATTGTCAGAGAATAGAATTTAAAATCTGGGAATAGATTATATAATTTATTTAGCTTTATTTTCTAAAGATAGATTCAAGTATTACTGATAATATGAAGAGTAGCGGGATGATGACATTTAGATTTTGAAGTATGTCTAGATAATAAAATATATAATGATGTTTTTTAGAATAAAAAACAAGTTCAAGAATAATAAAATATAATGGGGAAAAGTTAAAATTAAAAATAAATTTACGGATTTGTTCATCACTACAGTTAGATAGAATATGAGGAATGTGGATGAGGATATAGAAAACAATATACCAAACCTAGTGTTTCTGTCTATGAGTGGGCGTATACCAAATATAATAGCTAAATCTGATTTTGGGATAATTATTCCCCCTTTATTAATTTAAGAGAGGTATTAAAAAATAAGTCTACGATAAGAAATAAAATACTATATCTACTAGATTTTAATATTATTTATAATTGCAACTAGATACTAGCTAATTATCTAGCTTATGTATAATTAATTGCAAATAAATTAAAATAGTTTTTGTAGAAAGCTAAATGAACAAAATTTGATTTCTAATGAATTATAATCCGTTATATGTTACTACAGAATTGAAAGAATTCTAGAGACAATGGTGATTTTACGCTTAGATTGTTTAAATAATTTAATAAATGTAATATTTAGAATCAAATCTATGTTGGCGTTTGTGATATTTTATAAAGTAGACAAAAGTAATATAAGGTATTAAAATTTAATTGAAGAAATTTTATTATGGAATACAGAAATAGAAAAGGTATTATTAGATTAATTGTTAATATTGTAAGATAATACATTATGTATTTTATTGGAGTTAGGAGGAAATATATTTATATGATGGCATCTGAATTTTTGACAAAAATAAAAAGTGTATACCCTTCGCTTACACCAAGTGAACAAATTGTGGCTAAGTATATATTAGAAAATTACCAAAACATAGTATTTACTTCTTTAAGTGAATTTTCAGAGGAATGTGGTGTAGGAGAAGCTACAATATTTCGTTTTTTTAAGAAAATAGGATTTTCAGGATATCATGATTTTAAAACAAATATGGCTAAAAACTTACGTAATCCAAAGGAGCCTGATTTTAGAAAAAAAGGTTGTGGGGTTTATAATGAAATGATTCAAATGCTTGATGAAACTATGCAGCTGACTGATATAGAGAGTTTAAGACAAGCTGCAAAATGGATTAAGGGAAGTCAAACAATTTATTTATTTGGGGTTGGTTTTTCTGGATTAGCAGCACAAGGTGCTCAAGGTAGATTGATGCGTCTTGGATATAAGGCGTATTCTTTTACTGAGCAACATATACAATTAGTATCATCTCATCTAATAACTGAGAAGGATACGGCGATAGCTTTTAGTATAACAGGTGATACAATAGAAACTCTTAATTGTTTAAAAAACTCGAAGCAGAATAATGCAAAAACAATAGCAATTACCAACCATTCTAGATCTCCTATAACAAAAATTGCAGATTTAATTATTTATACAGCTGGCAAAGAAGTGGATCAAGAAGGAAGTACCCTTATTACGGAAATGTCTCAGCTTTTCATTATAGAGCAAATTTGTTATTATCTTTTTGAAATAGATGAAAAGAAAATTAAATATATGAAAGAAAAAATATCTCGTTCAATTAAATGAGTAATTATTTGCTTAATTTCATAATAAAAATCAGCAGTTTAACTAAACTGTTGATTTTTTGTATATCTAATTTGAAATATATTCTCCAAAAAAATAAAACTGGAGAAATATGCTTTACAGGCTATTTTTATTTTGGTATAATGAAATAAAAATAATAATAGGAGGAAATTATGAATACAAATGAGATTGCTTTTCAACTTATTATGCATAGTGGAAATGCAAGAAGCAATATTATGGAAGCATTAAAACATGCACGAAATAATGAGTTCAAAAAGGTGGAAGAGCTAATGGCAAAATCTGATGAAGAACTGATAGTTGCTCATAAAATTCAGACAAATTTAGTACAAAGTGAAGCAAGAGGAGAAAGAAACGAAGTTTCAATTATTTTAGTTCATGCTCAAGATCACCTTATGACTGCATTATTAGCTAGAGATTTAGCAAATGAAATTATTGATTTACGAAAAACAAATAGAAGGTGATGATATGTTAGATAAGGTAAAAGGGAAGTTAATAGTATCGTGTCAAGCTTTAAAAGATGAACCTTTGCATAGTTCTTATATTATGGGTAAAATGGCAAAAGCAGCATGGCAAGGTGGAGCTGCAGCTATACGTGCAAATTCTGTTGAAGATATTAAAGAGATAAAAGCAGAAGTACCACTTCCTATTATAGGACTTATTAAGGCAAGTTATTCCGATTCAGATGTATATATTACACCAACAAAAAGGGAAGTAGATAAATTATTAAAAGTTGGTGTGGATATGATTGCTTTAGATGCAACAAATCGAAAAAGACCAAAAGACCAAGAACTTAAAGTTTTAATTTCTTATATTAAGAATAATAATTGTTTGGTCATGGGAGATGTTTCTACATTTGAAGAGGGAGTGATGGCAGAAAAGTTAGGTGTAGACTGTGTATCTACTGCATTAGCAGGTTATACTACATATTCTTCTAAAAAAGAAGGACCTGATTTTTCTCTTCTTACCAAACTAGTCAAAAATCTTAATATACCTGTTTTAGCAGAAGGACGAATTAATACTCCTGTTGAAGCAAAGAAAGCTTTAGATATTGGAGCATATGCTGTTGTTGTAGGTACAGCTATTACTAGGCCTAAAGAGATTACAAAAAAATTTGTTTATAGTATGATATGACAACTAAAATTATTTAAGAAAATTATTAGTATTCAAGTTGGTAAATTTAGCTTATAGGGAAGGAAAAGAAAATGTATGAGGTTTTAGTTTTATGTAGTGCAGGTATGTCTACTAGTATGTTGGTAGAGAAAATAAAAAAAGAAATAGAGAAAAAAGAAGTTAATTTAAATATTCAGGCAGTATCAATTACAGAAGGAAAATTTCTTATTAAAAAGGAGGAATACGATCTCCTTCTGTTAGGACCTCAAGTTGCATTCATGAAAGAACAAATGGAGCACCTAGTAAATGGTAAATGTCCAGTGAGAGTAATTAATAGTACTGATTATGGGATGATGAATGCAGATAATGTTTTAACCAGCATTATGGAAACTTTAAATAATAGAAAATAGAAAGGGAGGAGAAACTATGAAAAAGTTTTCAAGTAAAATATCAAATTGGCTAACACCAGTGGCAATGAAATTTTCAAACCAACGTCATTTATGTGCTATACGTGATGGTTTTGTTGTTTTAATGCCTCTTGTTATAGTATCTTCTTTTTTCATATTGATCAATAATGTTATATTGGATAGTAATAATGGGATATTAAGAAATATAGTTGATTTAAGTAGATATCAGGCAATTGGTAATCAAGTTTATAACGGAACACTTGGTTTTCTATCAATATTGATTGCTTTTACTGTTGCTTACAAATTATCAGAGAGCTATGGAGAAGATGGATTAATTTCAGGAGTTATTTCAGTTGCTGTCTTAGTGACTATGTTTCCATCTACGCTTGAAATAGTACCTATTGGTGCTGACAAACCAGTAGAAGTTATGGGGGCTATTAGTCAGAATGAAACCTCTGCTACAGGATTATTATTCGCTATTATATCAGCATTGGTTGGTACTGAAATATTTTTACGACTTCAGAAGAATAATAAGTTTAAAATTTCTTTACCTGATACTGTACCTTTGGCAGTATCTAAATCATTTAGTGCACTTATTCCAGCTTTTATTACATTAACATTATTTGGAGTTATTGTGTTTATTATAGAAAGTTTATTTGGATTTGGATTACAGGATTTAGTTGTAAAGTTAATACAAAAACCGTTAAGTGCTGTTTTTCAAGGTATGATTGGAATAAATATTGTAATGTTATTTCAAAATTTATTATGGTCTCTAGGAATACATGGAACTTTTGTATTAGGGCCAATTACCGAACCTACTTTATTAGTAGCTATTCAAGAAAATATTAATGCTTTTAATGTTGGATTAGATATTCCAAATATTGTAACAAAACCATTTATTGATAGTTTTGCAATGCTTGGTGGTGGTGGCTGTACTATAGGGCTGATAATAGCTATATTAATTGCTTCCAAGAGAGAAGAAGATAAAGGAATAGCTAAACTATCTATAGCACCAGGTTTATTTAACATAAATGAACCTCTCATGTTCGGGTTACCAGTAATTTTAAATCCAATCTTAGCAATTCCATTAATATTAGTGCCATTGATAAATTTAAATATTGCTTATATAGCAACCCGATTAGGTTTAATTTCTAAAACTGTTGTTATGGTACCATGGACAACACCACCTATTTTATCTGCTTATTTGTCTACAGCAGGAGATTGGAGAGCAGCAGTTTTAGCAGCATTATTAATTGGTATTTCTATAATAGTTTATCTTCCATTTGTAATGGCAACAAATATAGTTTCAGCTCATACAGAATTAGAAGACGAGAATACAGAAATATAGGAGGTAATTCATGTTAAAAACAATTTTTTGTGATTTAGATGGTACACTACTAGATAACAAAAATAGAATTGTACCAGGAACTGCAGAGGCTATCCGTAAGTTTACAAGTTTTGGTGGCGAATTTATAATTGCAACTGGACGACTAGATCATGATATAGTTTATGTTGAAAAGAGGATGGAAATAAGTGGCCTTTATCGTATTAGCCAAAATGGTGCAGTTATAAAAGATCATCATGGAAATATGTTTTCTGGAAAGAGGATTAATTCAGAGATTGCAAGACAAATATCAAAATTATTATATGAAAAAGATATTAGATTTGAAGTTTCAGACTTTAAACGTAGATATTTTCCATCTTCAAGACCAGAAGGAGAAGTAGCAGAATTCGTTGATTCTTCAATAATTATTCCTAATATGTATGAAAGGATAGGAATAGATATATTTCCTACTATATTTCTTATTTTTGGTAACTTAGATATTTTTTCAGAAATAAGACAAGAAGTAGCTGAAAAATATGGAGAGTTTGTTGATTGTGTTATTACTAGTAAGCATTCTTTAGAAATTATTCCAAAAGATGTATCTAAGGGAATGGCTATAAGAAAAATAATGGATGAGCTGAAATTGAAATCTAATCAAGTACATGTTATTGGAGACTCTGAGAATGATATATCAATGTATGAAGTTACTAAAAACTCTTATGCAATGGAACATTCTCCTATATCAGTAAAAGAAAAATCAACTTACATTTACAATACAGTCATTGATTGTATTAGGTCAATGTTGAATGATAGTTGTTCAGGTATGGAAAGAATAGATTAAACTGAAGAAAGAAATAAATAGTATGGTTAAAGTATAATATTAATTTTATCAGTATGATCATTAATAATAGTTATAAGGGAATAAAAGCAACCTTTTTAGTTCTAAAGAATTTTTGTTAATATCAGAATCAAAATATTGCTTATCATGTTCATGTATAAACTAAATTAGTTTCATAGATTTTTTATTCAAAGAAAAGAATCCATAGATTCAATGATCAATGTAGTTCAACTAAGAAATTTGCATTTTCTTAAAATGAATCCTATATAGATGAAGAAAATTAGTATTTTAAAAAATAAGTTATACAAAGCATTATGATACATCAAATGTTATGTTTATGATAATTGAGGTGATAAAAATTATAAAGATTTTATATGTTCCTTTGGATGAGCGTCCATGTAATTATTTATATCCACAATATATTTCTAAAACTAGAAAGGACATTGAATTAATTGTTCCACATAAAGAACTATTAGGAAATAAGAAAGAACCTGGAGATGTTAATAAGATTTGGGAATTTGTATTAGAAGAATCAGTTAATGCAGATATAATGGTTTTATCGATTGAAATGCTTATTTATGGTGGACTACTTCCATCTAGACTTCATAACTTGTCAAAAGAAGAAGGATCAAAACGTATAAATAATTTTATTACATTAAAAGAGTTAAATCCATTAACTCCAATATTTGGATTTAATTTAATTATGAGAACTCCAAGGTATAATTCTTCTGATGAGGAACCAGACTATTATGAAGAATATGGTGAAAAAATCTTTTATAGAGCATATTTAATGGATAAAAAAAGTCGTGTAGGGCTTAATGTGGATGAAGAAAAAATGTTAAATAAAATTTGTAATATTATTCCACAGGAATATTTGAAAGATTATGAAAATAGAAGAAAATTTAATCTCTTAATTAATAAAAGTATTTTAGAATTAGTTGAAAAGGATATAATTGATTTTCTTTCTATTCCACAGGATGATTCATCTGTTTATGGATACACAGCAAAAGATCAGAAAGTTATATATAGAAATATATTGAAGAAAAATATTCAGAACGATGTTATGATATATCCTGGTGCTGATGAAGTAGGAAGTACTCTAATTGCTAGGGCTTTAAATTATTTACTAGATAGGAGTCCTAAAGTATACCCTTTTTATAGCTCAACAAAAGGACCATTAATAATTCCACTATACGAAGACCGGCCTTTAAATGAAAGTTTAAAGGCACATATATTAGCTTCAGGATGCCAATGGATAAATAGCCCTGAAGATGCAGATTTTATATTAGCTATTAATTCACCAGGAGAAATAATGGAAGAAGCTACTTATCAAGATAATAAAGATATAAGCTATAATAGTTTCAGACAACTTAACTTCTTTGTTGATCAAATCTATCGGTTTGTTAATCAAAATAAGCCTGTTGTAGTTGCAGATAGTGCTTTTGCTAATGGTGGAGATTTAGAATTAATTCGATATTTAGATGAGTATAATGTGTTAGAGCGTTTAGTTTCATATAAAGGGTGGAATACTAACTGTAATACGTTAGGAACGTCTATAGCAGCAGGAGTATTTGGGCTTGAGAAACAAAATCAGTTATATATGAGAAAAAATTTACTATATCATTTATTAGAAGATGGGCTTTATCAAGCAAAAATTAGGAAAGTTGTGACAGATGATGTACTTCCATCATTGGGAGGAAATTATTTTCAGTTGAATGGTCAAGATGAAAAAGTTTCTAAAGAAGTAAAGCTAAGACTTAAACAGTTGTATGAAAAAATTATCAAGAAAAGCTTTAAGAATATATCAATTAATAATTTGAAAATCTATTTTCCATGGCATAGGATGTTTGAAATTGGGATTGATTTTGAAATTAGCAAAAATATTTAGATATTATAGCTAATTAAGTTAGAGTATTATCTTACTGTTATATATTAGGCAAGATTATTCAGACTGATTTGCATAATTGTGACAAGAGAAGACCGGAAAAATCCAGATATAAATTTTTTCAAACAATTAATATAAAAATAATGGACAAGATATCTTGTCCATTATTTTTATATTAATTCTTCAATGATTCTATAGAAATTCTTATAGCTTATTTTTTCAATATCTTCCTTGCTATATCCTCTATTTTTCATTTCTTCAATTAAATTATGGGTTTTAGAAGCATTTTCGAAGCCTAGAGTTCCTATAGTATTTCCCTCTACAAAATCATCAGTAGTATTATTTTCTAGAAAATCAAAGAAATCAAATCCAAAACCTACATGATCTACACCCATTATTTCTACCATATGGTCTAAATGATTTACTAAATGTTTTAAATCCTGTTTGTCCTTATCTAAATGGACAAACTCATTAAAGGAATTTAGTCCTATAAATCCGTCTCTTTCTCGAATAGCTTTCAGTTGTTCATCAGAAAGATTTCTTTTTACATTGCAAAGAGCTCTACAATTTGAATGAGAAGCTATAAAAGGTTTGGTAGTATTTTCATATATATCCCAGAAAGTTTTATCATTAGCATGAGATACATCAACTATTACTCCTAATTGTTCCATTAGATGGAGAGCCTTTTTTCCCAACTCTGTAACACCTCTTTTAGGATTTCCTCTTACTCCTGTAGCTAGTAAATTTTCTTCATTCCAAGTAAGAGAAGCGTGTCTTAGACCAAAGAGATACAAGGCATTTATCAAATCAATATTCTTTCCAATACCACTCAATCCTTCTGCACCAATTATAACAGCTAGTTTTTCTTCATTTAATGCCTTATTAAAATCTTCTTTTTCTAGAATAATTCTTAATATATCTTGATTTTCCATTATTTCTGCAGCAGTAGCTTCAACCATTTCTAATAACCTTTTTCTTGGAGTTTTATCATGTGGAGGGTCTGTCCAGAGTACAAAAATTCCACCTATAATATTTCCTTTTTTAAATCTATCTAAATGCCTATTTTTTATAATATTTTTCATACCTTTACTTCTTTGAACAGTAACATCTGTCCAGATATCACCGTGACAATCAAAAATCATATACTCATCCCTTCTCTACTAATATTTATAATTTAGAAAATGCTTAATAAATTACCAATAAATATACCAAAATAATTACCAATTACATATCCTAAGGTTCCTGCTAAAATTGATGGAAGAACTAAAGAGGTCCATCCCTTTGCAATAGCCATTGCTGCAGCTGTAGTAGGTCCACCTATATTTGCATTTGATGCAATAAGGATTTCTTCTAGATTAAATTTAAATATTTTCCCTAAGATTAGTATAAATATCATATTAATTATGACCATTATAGAACAGTATACTAATAATAGGGGTGATTTTGTAATAATAAGGTGTATAGAAGCTGGTACTCCAATAACTACAAAGAAAATATATATTAAGAAAGTTCCAATTTCCTGTGCTCCACCTATACTTCCAAAGAAATCTGGAAAATAAGTTGCAAGAAGCATAGTAAGAGTAGTAATAATTAAATATTTATTTCCTAAAAACCCATTAAGTAATGCTAGTCCAAAATTTCCAGTAGGAATAATACTAGCTAAAAAATTAGCCAAAGCATCAGATATAGCTACTATTATAAAAGCTATACTTACTGTGAAAGCGATATCCTTAAGGGAAATCTCTTTCTTATCCCAATAAGCTGCGGCTCTAGTCTTAGATTCTCCATTTTCTCCTACTTGTTCTAATTCGTTAATTAGAGGGTGATTATAATTCTTTTTAAAGAATGAAATTGATGGAATAGCTATGAGAATAAAGAAATATAAGGCCATATTTAAATTATCTGCTACTACTAAGGCAGAAATCAACTCCTTTGATACTACAAAATTATCAGCCATAGCTACAAAATTAACTCCGCCGCCAATATATGAGCCTGTCATCATACCTGCCATTTTATATAATTCAGGAATATGATTTTTTAATAAAAGGAAACCTAAAGTTGCTCCCAATGCAGTTCCCACAGCGCCTATGACAAATATGATAACCATACGCCCACTTTCTTTCCAAATCTTTTTAATATTTGCGTTAAATAATAGCATAGGCAATGCTAAAGGTACTACATAATCCCAAACCATATCATAGGTAGGTGCATCTGTAGGTATTATCTTAAAATTAGCTAGAGCCATAACTATATACAATAAAGAAAAGATAGAATTAGAATTTAAAGCTAAAAATAAAATAAATGATAAAATAGAAAATGAATTAAACTTTAATATAAAAAATAATAAAAAGAACACAAAAAAATAAACATGTGCTCCAACACATGTTTATTTAAAAAACTATTTAGTTAATTTATTCTGCAACCTCTTGTATATTTATTATATCCTATTTTAAAAAAAATAACAATAAAATTTAATTTATTAAATACTAGTTATTTATCTAACACTTAAAGAAGTGGCTTTCCTTCCATATAATAATTAAAAATCCCCCTTTAGAAAATATAATTTTTAAATTATATAAAATATTTAACCAAATTCTGTTATGTTTATAGTATAATATATATTTTTAAATAATTCAATATATTGAATATTATTTAGTGTATTGAAAACTATATTATGGTAAAATATTAACGATATCTTTTATAGGAGTGAGTATTTTGGAAATAGATATAGGTTCAAAAATAAAAGAATTAAGAAAAGAAAAAAACATAAGTATTGCAGATCTCTCAAAACTATCAGGAGTTAGTGCTGGACTAATAAGCCAAGTTGAAAGGAATGCTGTCAACCCTTCAGTAGCTACTCTTTGGAAAATATCTAAAAGTTTAAATTCATCTATAGGCTATTTTTTTGATGAGGAACCTACTCCAGTATTTAATCCAATAGTAAAGAAAGATAAAAGGAAGAGGATAGTCACCTCAGACACTATTGCTACTTATGAATTATTAACACCAGATTTGAATAGGAAGATAGAATTTTTATATATAACTATTAATCCAGGAGATTCTTCAAGGACTGGTCTCATTAACCATGATGGAGAAGAATGTGGAATAGTCATTAAAGGCAAATTAATGGTTAAAACTAAGGACAAAGAATATATCTTAGAAGAAGGAGACAGTATTTATTTAGATAGTACTATACCTCATAGATATATAAATATTGGAGAAGAAGAATGTATATCTATTTGGGCCATGACGCCACCTAGTTTTTAAGATTTAAAAAAATTTAAATAGATAGGGGAGATTAATATGGAGTTATTTTTAGATACAGGAAATATACAAGAAATTAAGGAACTAAATTCTATATTGCCCATTGATGGAGTAACTACCAATCCTACCTTAATAGCTAAGGAAAACAAAAGGATATTCCAATCAGTAAAAGAGATATCTAATATAATAGGGGAAGATAAGATAATACATGTACAAGTAGTAAGTAGTGATTTTGAAGGAATGATGGAAGAAGCTAGATTTTTAAATAAGCTTCATAAAAATATCTTTGTTAAAATACCAGTTACTAAGGAAGGCTTTAGAGCTGTTAAAGAATTATCTAAAGAAGGTATAAAAGTGACAGCAACAGCTATATTTACAGCTCATCAGGGAGTTTTGGCAGCTAAAGCTGGTGCCAGCTATGTAGCTCCATATGTGAATAGACTAGATAATATTTCAGGGGATGGAATAAATGTAGTAAAAGATCTTCTAACGATATTTAAAGAATACAATTCTAATTGTAAAGTGTTAGGTGCAAGCTTTAAAAATGCTCAACAAGTTCTAGAAATATTTAAACATGGAATTCAAAGTGTTACAGTACCGGCAGATGTAGCTAAATCTCTAATGAACCATCCTTTAACAGATTATAGCGTAGATAAATTTGTATCAGATTGGGAAGAAGTATTTGGAGAAGGAACTAAAATAATAGAATAGTGGAATAGGACAGTAGTTTGATAATTTTTGCTATAGATTAGAAGGTACTGTCCTTATATTTAACTATATAATTAATGCTAGATTCTAAATTTAAAATTTATTATGATATAATTGGTATCTAGGAAGGTGATATATTGGATAATAATATTTTACTTCAAATACAAAATAAATATCTATCATTTTCAGAAAAGGAGAGAATGATAGCTGATTACATTATTCAGCATAGTAGTACTTTAAAAAATATTAATATTAATGATTTAGCAGAAAAGACAAATACATCCAATTCTACTATTACTAGGTTTTGTAAAAAGATAGGTTGTAAAAGTTTTATTGAAATGAAGATGCAATTATGTGCATCTAATGCTACAGAAAATAATGCTGCTACTGATGATATTTTCCAAGAGGTATATTCTTATTATAATACTACTATTAGCGGAACTAACAAGATACTAGACAAAGAAATAATCTTAAAATTTGTAGAAGAAGTTAAGAAAGCCAATAGGATATTTATATACGGGTTTGGAAGTTCTGGATTAACAGCTTTTGAGATGAAATATAGATTGCAGAGAATGGGGATGATAGTAGATGCTGTAACAGATCCACATATTATGGCAATGAATAGTAGTCTTTTAACAAAAGATGATATGGTTATAGGAATTTCTAATTCTGGTACTACAGTTGAAGTAATTAAAGGATTGAAAGAAGCTAAAAGAAAAGAGGCTTTTGTTTTAGTAATAACAAGCTTTGATGACAGCCCTATAAACAAGTATGCTGATCTATCAATAATAACATATAATACAAAATTTGTAGGAGAGAAAAATTTTATAAACAGTCAGTTGTCAACAATTTATTTAATAGACATTCTATCACTTTTATTATTAGGAGATAAAGAACTATCTTCTTCTATGAATAAAACATTAGAGGCGGTAGATAGGTATAGAAAAGCGGACGGATAAAATTATCTGTAACGCTTTTTTTATTTTTGAGATTTATTAGAAACGCTTGCAAAAACTATTTTCTTTGATATAATAATCATGAAAATAGTTTTCATAAAAAGGAGTGAACGAAAATGAATAATGCATTTAGTAAGGCTCAAAAATTCGGCAAGGCTTTTATGCTTCCTATAGCAGTTTTGCCAGCAGCTGGACTTTTGCTTGGCATTGGGGGAGCTTTATCAAATCCTAATACTATAGAAGCTTACCCATTTTTAAATATAGGATGGTTACAAACTTTATTTACGATAATGAGTATGTGCGGGGAGATAGTTTTTGCTAATTTACCAGTACTATTTGCTGTAGGAATTGCAGTAGGATTGGCTAAATCAGACAGGGGAACAGCTGGTCTTGCAGCGGTATTATCCTATCTTGTTATGAATACATCAATAAAAGCATTATTAATCATAACTGGCAAATTGGCTACTGATAATATTGCATCCGTTGGTCAAGGAATGACTCTTGGTATTCAAACTCTTGAAACAGGAGTTTTAGGTGGAATATTAATAGGGACTGTAACATCAGTTATTCACAACAAATATAATAAAACTCAATTGCCTGAGTTTTTAGGATTTTTTAGTGGCTCAAGATTTGTACCTATAGTATCTTCAGAGGCGGCAATTTTAGTTGGTATTATACTATTTTTCATATGGCCTCCAATTCAACATGGCATTGCAGCTATGGGTAAGGCTGTTACTGCTACTGGATATATAGGAACCTTTTTTTATGGATTTATTTTAAGAATGTTAGGACCTCTTGGTTTACATCATATATTTTACATGCCATTTTGGACTACTGGTATTGGAGGTTCAGAAGTAATAAATGGCACTTTAGTTGAGGGAACTCAAAAGATATTTTTTGCCCAATTGGCAGAACCAAATGTAAGTAAATTTTTTATTGGAACTTCAAGATTTATGGCTGGTAGATTTTTAACTATGATGTTTGGTCTTGTAGGAGCAGCTTTAGCTATATATCATACGGCTAAACCAGAAAACAAAAAGAAAGTTGCAGGATTCCTTATGTCAGCAGCTTTGACTTCATTTTTAACAGGTATTACGGAACCATTAGAGTTTTCATTTTTGTTTGTTGCACCATTTTTATATGTAATTCATGCTTTGTTTGATGGATTATCTTTTATGTTAGCACATATATTTAAAATAACTATTGGACAAACATTTTCAGGTGGTTTTATAGACTTTATATTGTTTGGAGTATTGCAGGGAAATTCAAAAACAAATTGGGTTATGGTTCCAATTTTAGGAATAGGTATGTTTTTACTTTATTATTTAACTTTTAGAATATTAATAACTAAATTTAATATAAAAACACCAGGAAGAGAAGATGAAGCATCAGAAGAAAGCTTGGAGGTAGTCACAGGTAATGATAGAGCAGAATCTATAGTTAAGGCCTTAGGTGGAAAAGAAAATCTTGATGAAGTAGATTGCTGTGCCACAAGATTGAGAGTTACTGTAAAGAATAAAGAATTAGTTAATAAAGAAATGCTGAAAAATACTGGTTCAAAAGGAACTATAATACAAGGTAATGGAGTACAAGTAATTTATGGTCCTTCTGTAACTATAATAAAAAATGAAATCGAAGAGCTCATAGGAGAGTAAATGGAAAAGAGGGATATGATGGTTTTAGACAAAATAAAAAATGGGCTAATAGTTTCTTGTCAAGCTCTTGAAGATGAACCATTACACAATTCATATATAATGGGAAAAATGGCCTTAGCAGCAAAAAAAGGTGGAGCTGTAGGTATAAGGGCAAATTCCAAGGAAGATATTGCTGAAATAAAAAAGATGGTAAATTTACCTATAATAGGTATAGTAAAAAGGAATTATAAAGATTCTAATGTTTATATTACTCCTACAATGGAAGAAGTAGATGAACTTGTTGAAGTAGGAGTAGATATAGTGGCTATTGATGCTACAAATAGAAAAAGGCCATATGGGAAAAGTCTTGGTAATTTTGTTAAAGATATAAGAGAAAAATATTCTAATATAATATTAATGGCTGATATATCTAATTTTGAAGAAGCAATAAAAGCAGAAAAACTTGGCTTTGATATTATAGCTACTACATTAGTAGGTTATACAGAGTATTCTAGAGAAGAAAGTATTGACAAAAATGATTTTGATTTTTTAAAGAAAATTATAACAAATGTTAATATTCCAGTAATAGCAGAAGGCAAAATAGATACACCACAAAAAGCAAAAAGATGTTTAGAATTAGGTACACATTCTGTAGTAGTAGGAAGTGCTATTACAAGGCCACAAATAATAACAAAAAAGTTTGTTGATGAAATAAAAAAGTAGAATAGATAAAAAAGGGGCTGTTTCAAAATAAAAAGCCCATAAAAGTAAAACAGGCCGAAGAGCGGTAGCTCTTCGACCTGTTTTTTAGTATAATTTATCTGCAATGAAATCACATACTAAAATTAATTATAAAGCAAAA